>JBGQDL010000001.1:0-108952 GCA_041495865.1 Thermoanaerobaculia bacterium
CCCTTCAGCAGCGCGGCGGCGAGCGCCGTCGTCGTGGACTTTCCGTTCGTGCCCGTGACGCCCACGACGACGCCCGGCAGAAGGCGCGAGGCCAGCTCGACTTCCGCCACCACGGGCAGCGCGCGCGCCCGTGCCGCGTCGAAGACGGGAAGCGTGAGCGGGATTCCGGGCGAGACGACGACGAGGTCCACGCCGTCGAGGAGGGACTCGGGATGCCCGCCGAGGACGTACCGCACGCCGGGGTGCCGGGCGAGGCCTTCCGGATCGGCCTTCGCGTCCGTGCCGGTCACCTCCACGCCGCGCTCGGCGAGCGCCGCCACGGCGGCGCGGCCCGAACGGGCGAGGCCGAAGACCGCCGCGGAGCGGATCTCGGGCAGGTCGGGTCCGAGCGAGAGCGTCATCGGAGCTTCAACGTGGAAAGCGCGAAGAGCGCGAAGAGGATCGCCACGATCCAGAACCGGATGATGACCTTCGACTCCGGCCATCCGGCGAGCTCGAAGTGGTGGTGGAGCGGCGCCATGCGGAAGATGCGCTTGCCGCGCAGCTGGAACGAGACGACCTGCAGGATCACGGAGGCGGCCTCGACGACGAACAGGCCGCCCACGAGGACGAGCAGGATCTCCTGCTTGATGAGCACGGCGACGGTTCCGAGCGCGGCCCCGAGCGCCAGCGAGCCCGTGTCGCCCATGAAGACCTCGGCCGGATGCGCGTTGAACCAGAGGAACCCGAGCGATGCGCCCACGATGGCCGCGCAGAAGACCGCGAGCTCGCCCGTGCCGGGAACGGACGGCACGAGGAGATAGCCCGCCGTCTTCACGTTCCCGGCGATGTACGCGAGGATCGCGAACGTGGCCGACGCGACGAGCGTCGCTCCGATCGCGAGGCCGTCGAGGCCGTCCGTCAGGTTCACGGCGTTCGACGAGCCGACGACGACAGTCGCCGCCAGGAGGATGTAGAAAAAGCCGAGGTCCGGGTGGACGTTCTTCAGGAACGGCAGGGCGACGTGCGTCGCGTCCGCGCGCGCCTCGAAGAGCTTCACGGACGCCCACGCCACGCCGAGGCCGATCACGGTCTGCAGGACAAGCTTCTGCCGGCCCGAGAGGCCGCGATTGCTCTTTCGCGACACCTTCCGCCAGTCGTCCCCGAGACCGATGAGCATGGCGAGCTCCGTGGCGACGAGGGCGACCCATACGTAGCGATTCGACAGGTCGGCGAAGACGAGCGTCGGCACGACGATCGCCAGGTTGATGAGAACGCCTCCCATCGTGGGCGTGCCCGCCTTCGATTGATGACCCACGGGCCCTTCCTCCCGGATGGACTGGCCGATCTGGCGTGCCCGCAGCCAGCGGATGAGGACGGGGCCGAGGAAGATCGAGAGGAGGAGCGCCATGAGCGCCGCGTTCGCCGCCCGGAACGTGATGTACCGGAAGACGTTGAAGAGCGGCACCCGGCCGTGAAGGGGATAGAGCAGCCAGAGGATCATCGCGCCTCTCCCGCGCGCCCTTCGAGAAGCTCCTTCGCCACGAGGCGGTCGTCGAACGGCAGCCTGCGTCCGCCCACGACCTGAGAGGTTTCGTGCCCCTTGCCCGCCACCAGGACGACGTCTCCCGCGCGTGCGAGCGCGAACGCCTCGGCGAGCGCCTGGCGGCGGTCGGCCACGTAGCGCGCGGTCTTTCCTTCCGCCTCGACGCCCGCGCGGACGTCCAAGAGGATCGCTTCGGGGTCCTCGGAGCGCGGGTTGTCGGACGTCACGACGACCACGTCGGCGAGCCTCGCCGCGATGCGGCCCATCTCGGGGCGCTTGCCCTTGTCGCGGTCGCCGCCGCAACCGAACACGGCGATGACGCGGCCGCCGCGCTCGGCGGCGATCGGCCTGACCGTCTTCAGCACGCCCTCGAGGGCGGCGGGTTTGTGCGCATAGTCCACGAGGACCGTGAATCCGAGCGCGTTCGGCACGGCCTCGAGACGCCCGGGAACGCTCGCCACGGCGCCGAGGCCCGACGCGATCTCGACAGGCGAAAGCCCGAGCGCGAGGCCGGCGGCCGCCGCGGCGAGCAGGTTTTCGGCGTTCGGCCGGCCGAGAAGAGGGGAATCGATGGTCAAGAAGGTCCGGCCTCCGGCCGTCACGACGTGCTTCGGTCTCGCGGCGGGAGATGGCGCATTTTCTTCGAAGGTGAATGGGGCTGGGATCGAGACCTCGAGACGAGTCCCCGCAGTTCCCAGCGTCGCGCGCCCGACGACCGTCGCGAGGAGACCGCCCCCCGTGGCCGCCGTAGCCGCCGCGACCGCCCCCGCGAGCGCCGCCGGCCGGGTCTGCTCGACCCCCTCTTCCCCTTCTAAGAAGAATCCGATCGTGCTCTTTGCAGGCAGTCGACTCGCGAGCTTCCTGCCGTACTCGTCGCCGAGATTCACGACCGCCCTTCCCTTCGGCTTGAGCAGCGAGAAGAGGCGCACTTTCGCCTCGAAGTAGTCGTCCATGTCGCGGTGGAAGTCGAGGTGCTCGCGCGAGAGGTTGAGGAAGACCGCGACGTCGAACGAGCATCCTGCGACGCGCTCGAGGACGAGCGCGTGCGAGGAGCACTCCATGACCGCGGCCGTGCCGCCGTCCGCGACGAGCGCCGCGAGCATCGGCTGAAGCTCCGTCGCCTCCGGCGTCGTGTGCGGCGCGGGGATTTCCGTCGCTTCGCCACCCGCGCCGCGGTAGACGATCGTGCCGAAGAAGCCGCGCTTCTCGTGGCGACCCGCAAGAAGGCGGTCGAGGAGATAGGTCGTCGTCGTCTTGCCGCTCGTGCCGGTCACGGCCGCCATCACGAGCCTTTCCGACGGCCGTCCCGCGAGGAGCGCCGCCACGAGGCCCGCGGAACGCCGGGGGTTCTCGACCTCGAGGTACGGCACGGCCGTGGCCGCCGGCGCGGGTGCGCGGCCGAGCGCGGCGACGGCGCCGCGCGCGACCGCGTCAGCCACGAAGCGGCGGCCGTCGGCTTTCAGTCCGGGCAGCGCGGCGAAGAGAGTTCCCTGCGTCGCCGCGCGCGAGTCGTGCGTGACCCCGAGGACCTCGGGGTCCTCGGGCGTGCCCGCGCGCCGGTGCGGAATGTCCGCGGCGAGCACCGAGAGCCTCATGGCGTCTCTCCCGCAGGGTGCAGCGGCGCCAGGACGAGCGCGCAGGCGCCACCTCGCCCGGCTGGCGACCCCGCGGGAGGATCCTGGGACACGACGAACCCCGTCCCCGTGAGGCGCGCCGAGAGGCCGCGCGACGCGAGAACACGGATCGCGTCGCGGGCGCTCATGCCGGAGACGGCCGGCACCCGGTCCTCGCCGTTGCCTTCGAGGTCCGCCCGGTTCGCGGCGGGCACGAGGTCGCCCGCGCGCAGGCGCGCGCCGAGCGCGGCCGCCGCGGCACCCGCGCCGAGATCCGCGGTGAGCACGGAGGGACGCAGGGCATCGGCGGGAGACGGCGGCTCGCGTAGGATTCGCAGCGCGTCCGCTCCGATCGCGGAGAACACCGGGGCCGCGACCTCGGCGCCGTAGATCTTTCCTTTCGGCTCGTCCACGACGACCGCGATCACGATGCGGGGCCGGTCGGCGGGGGCGAACCCGATGAACGACGCGACGTAGCGTTCCTTCGAATAGCCCGCGCCCGGTACCGCCTTCTGTGCCGTGCCCGTCTTGCCGGCCGCGGTGTAGCCCGGAATCGCGGCGGCCTTTCCCGTTCCCATCTCGACGACCCTCGCGAGGAGGACTCGCAGCCGGCGTGCCGTCTCCTCGCTCATGAGGCGTTGTGCGGGCGGCCGCTGGATGCTCTGAAACCCCTCACGCGGTCTCTGAATCGCGTCCACGAGATGCAGCGGCAGGAGCAGCCCTCCGTTCGCGATCGCCGCGTAGGCGCGCGCCATCTGGAGAACCGTGACGCCGATCTCCTGGCCGAACGCCATCGTCGGCAGCGTGAGCGCGCTCCAGGCCGACGTATCGGCGAGGATTCCCGCCGTCTCGCCTTCCAGCTCGATCCCCGTCTTCTGGCCGAACCCGAACGCGCGGATCGACCTGTAGAACGGCGCCCGACCCAGGCCCATCGCGACGTGCGCGATCCCGATGTTCGAGGAGTGTGCGAGGATGTCGCCGATCGTGAGCGCGCTCCAGCCCTTGCCGCCGTGCTCGTGGATCGTATTGGTCCCGATCGTGAGCGTGCCGCCGCCGCAGTCGATCGGGTCGTCGAGAGAGATCGTCCCGGAGTCGAGAGCCGTCGCCGCGGCCACGATCTTGAACGTCGAGCCCGGCTCGTAGACGTCCGCGAGCGGCCGGCAGCGCCGCGCTTCGGCGTCCACGTCGCCGAAGCGGTTCGGGTCGAAGGTTGGCCACGAGGCGAGGGCGAGAATCGCGCCGGTCGTCGGCTCGAGGACGACGGCCGAGGCCCCCCGCGCGCGCGATTCGGCCACGACCTTCGCGAGCTCGCGCTCGGCCACGTGCTGGATGCCTGTCCGAAGCGTGAGCGTGAGCCGCGCGCCCTCGTTTCCCTCGCGCGGCGCCTCGCCCCCCTCGCGCGCGCGCGTCGCGTAGGAGCGCTGCGCCGCGTCGCGCAGGATCGTCACGCGCGCGGGCTTGCCGCGCACGTCGGCGTCGAAGCGGTACTCGAGGCCCGCCAGCCCCTGGTTGTCGGCGCCCACGTAGCCCAGCACGGCGGCAGCGAGCGTCCCCTCGGGGTAACGGCGCGTCGACTCGGGCATGAGCTGGATTCCGGGCAACCGCTTCTCGGCGACGAGGACCCGCACCCGCGCGGCGACTCCGTCGTTCACGCGGCGCGAAAGCCAGACCCAGGCGCGATCCGGGCTCCCGAGCTTCTTCGCGAGCTCCCTCGCCGGGTGCCGGAGGAGGGGCGCGAGAAGCGCGGCCTCCCGGTCGACGTCGTCCACGTCCGAGGGGATCGCGAAGACCGATTCGGCGTGCGCGTTCACCGCCAGCAGCGTGCCGTCGGCGTCGCAGATGACGCCGCGCCGGCTGGGGAGGTCGATCGTGCTCTCCTGCTGCCTGGAGGCGCGGCGCGTGAACTCGTCGTGCCTGAGGACCTGCAGATCCACGAGCCGCGCGAAAAGGACGAGAATCCACAGACCGACTCCCGCGAGCAGGAGGAGAGCCCGGCGGTCCGGGCGCGGCACGGCGCTCACGGCGCGGCCTTTTCCGGCTTGGCGTCTTTTTCGGAGACGGGGCTGGGCACGAGTGCGGAGGTGAGAGCCGCGTCCTTCACGAGGATGACCTGGTCCAGCGTGGGCGGCACGAGGCCCAGTCTTCCGCGCGCGATCGGCTCCACGCGCGCGAGCGCCGCCGCCTGGGCCCGGTCCATCTCGAGCTGGTGCTTTCTCTCGAGCAACGTCTCGCGCACGCGCCCGAGCTTCGCGAGCTGATACCCCAGGCGCACGGTTTCGAGGTTCGCCCAGATGGCGAGGAAGAGGACGACCGCCGGCGGCACCGCCGCCAGCGCGAGGGCCACGAGCTCGCGCGTCCGCCGCCGGTCACGTTCCCGCACGAGATAGAGATTTTCGACCGGACGGCGGACCGCGTACGCCATGGGCCCGGCCTTACCGCGGAGGCGTACCCGGACCGGCGCCGTTTTCGGCGACGCGCTCGAGGACGCGCATGCGCGCCGAGCGCGCGCGGGGATTCTCGCCGAGCTCGGCGAGCGTGGGACGAAGGGACCTGCGCGTGACGAGGGCCATGACGCGGCGCCGTGAGCACACGCACACGGGGAACGAGGGCGGGCACGTGCAGCCCGCCGTGTGACGCTGGAACGCGTGCTTGACGATGCGGTCCTCGAGCGAGTGATACGAAAGGACGGAGAGCCGAGCGCCGAGAGCGAGGCGCTCGACCGCGTCGTCGAGGAAGTGCTCGAGCTCGACGAGCTCGCGGTTCGTCGCGATGCGCAGCGCCTGAAAAACGCGGGTCGCAGGGTCCTTGTGCATCTCGCGCCGCGGCCCGAGGACCTTCAGCACGAGGCGCCTCATCTCGCCGGTCGTTCCGATAGGAGCCTCCTTTCGGGCCTCCACCACCGTCCGAGCGATCGGTCCCGCCATGCGCTCCTCCCCCCATTCGCGGAAAATCCGCGTCAGCTCCTCGCGTGAGGCCGTCGCCACGAGGTCGGCGGCCGAAGGTCCCGAGGCGCCCATGCGCATGTCGAGCGGACCTTCCTTCATGAATGAGAACCCCCGCTCCGCGCTGTCGAGCTGCATCGACGAAACGCCGAGATCCGCGAGGATGCCGTCCACCTTCGGTAGGCCGAGGCCATCGAGATGGGCCGCGAGATCCTCGTGGCGCCCCTCCACGGTGACGAGGCGCTCGCCGAACCCCGCGAGGCGCTCTTTCGCGAGGCGCAGCGCCTCCGGATCCCGGTCGATCCCGACGACCCGCACGGCCGGCGAGGCCTCGAGGAGAGCCCGCGCGTGACCGCCGAGGCCGAGCGTCGCGTCCACGTAGACGCCGCCGCGCTCCGGCCGGAGCGCCGCGACGACCTCCCGGAGGAGGACCGGGACGTGAACCGCGCCGGCATCCGCCATGGCGCGTCAGACGAGATGTCGTGCGAGTTCGTCGTAGTCCTCATCCGTGACCGTGGCCGTGCGCAGGCTCTTGAGATGCTTCGTGCGGTCGACGAGCTTCAGGTGGTCGGTCTGGCCGAGGACCAGCGCGTCGCCCTCGAGCGCCGAAACCTCGCGCAGGAGCGACGGCACGAGGAGCCGGCCCTGGGCGTCCATCCGCGCCACCTGGCCGTACGTGTTGAAACGCTCCTGGAACTTCGCCTTCGCGCGATGGATCGCGGGCATCGCGGCGAGCTTCTCCTCCAGCGCGTTCCAGACCGGCATCGGGAAGATCAAAACGTCGACGCCGGAAATGGACGTCAGGAAGAACTCGGGCCCGAACGTCTCCTCGATCGGCGCACGGAAGACGGACGGGACCTTGAAGCGGCCCTTCTCGTCCACCGTCGTTTCCGCACTGCCTCGAAGGCGGTCCATACTCGTCCTCTGGAAAAGGAGCTCGTGGCGTCGTCACGGGGAATTCCCCGAGAACCCACAGGACGCCACCACTGACCACTTATTTCCACCGTGAGTATCCGGCGACGAACCGGGCGCGTCAAGGGAAATCCCTGCGCCGAAGGACGTTGCGGGCTCGTGCGACCGCCGCGGTGTACGCTCCCCGATGGTGACGACCTCGACCCTTCCCACGGCCGGCGTGCGCCTCGCGTTCGACCCGGACTCCTTCGCCGCTTTTCTCGAGGCCTTCGACGCGCGGCCAAGAGCGGATGTCGCGCTCGACACGGAGGCGGACTCGTTTCATCACTACTTCGAGAAGGCCTGTCTCCTGCAGCTCGCCTGGGACGGCACGGCTCACCTCGTGGACCCTCTCGGGGGCCTCGACCTCGCGGCTCTCCTCGCGCGCCTCGCCCCGCGCCGGCTCCTCATGCACGGAGCCGACTACGACCTCAGGCTCCTCTTTCGCGGATACGGCTTCCGCGCGACGTCCCTCTTCGACACGATGATCGCGGCGCAACTGCTCGGCGAAAAGGAGATCGGCCTCGCCGCGCTCCTCTTCGGCCGGGCCGGGGTGACGCTCGACAAGGTGCACCAGCGCGCCGACTGGAGCGAGCGGCCGCTCAATCCTGCGATGGTCGCCTACGCCGCGGCGGACGTCCTCCACCTCGCAGCGCTCGTGGAATCGCTGACGCGTGATCTCGAGGCGAAGGGCCGTCTCGCGTGGCACGCCGAGGAGTGCGCGCGGCTCGCCGCGGCGGGCTTTCCCGCCGGGCGCGAGGCCGACCCCGAAAACGACTGGCGGATCAAAGGCACGAACGCCCTCACCGACAAGGAGCGCGCCTTCGCGCGCGCCCTCTGGGAAGCGCGCGAGGCCCGCGCGCGATCCCTCGACCGCCCCCCGTTCCGCGTGCTCACGAACGAGCGCCTGCTCCTCGCGACGAAGCGGGCCGCCACCGGCGAGACGAACGCCGGAAAGCTCTTTCCGGGCCCGCGCCCGCTTCCGGACGCTCTCACGCGCGCCGTGAGCGAGGCGCTCCAACGCGCTTCGGCGCTCGCGCCGGCCGAATGGCCGAAGGCCCGCCGCGGTGAGCGCGTGGAGTCGGACCCCGCGCTCGACCGCGAGGTGGAGGCCCTCAGGAAATCGCGCGACGCGGTGGCCGCGTCGCTCGGGCTCGACCCCGGCGTCCTCGCCTCGAAAGCGGTCCTCACGGCGGCGGCGAGGACGCGCCGCGCGAACGGACGCCTGACGGCCGACCTCCTCGTCACCCGGGACGGGTTGTCGCGCTGGCGCGCCGAGCTCCTGGCGAGCTGACGCCCGACCGGCTACTTCTTCTTTTTTCCGGCTCCCGCGCGCGTGGGCGTCGGAGTCGGCGCGGGCACGACGACGCCCGCGGGCGGCGTGAAGTAGGACTGCCCCTCGGACGACACGCGGATGACCGCCTCGTGTTTCAGCTTGTCGAGGTACTCGGCGAGCTTCTTCTGGAACTGGGTGTCCTGCTCGCGCTTCAGGAGGTGGGCCTTCACGTCGGCGAACGGCTGGTACGAGACCGGGAACTTCTCGATCACCTTCACGAGGTGCCAGCCGAACTTCGTTCCGATCGGGTCCGATACCGAGCCCACCGGCAGCGAGAACACGGCCTTGTCGATCTCGGCCGTCAGCTCGCCTTTCGCGACGGTTCCGAGGTCGCCACCCCGGCTCTTCGTGGCCCCGTCCGAGTAGTCCTTCACGACGGCCTCGAACTTCGCGCCGCCCTTGAGGAGATCCGATGCCTCTTTCGCCCGGCGGGCCGCCCGGGCGGGATCGTCTCCATTCGACACGAGGATCTCGGCGAGATGCGCCTTCTCGGGCACGCGCCACGTCTCCTTCTCGCGCTCGTAGATGACGCGGAGGGCGTCGTCCGACAGGTCCACCTTGCTGTTCACCTCGCGCCCCACGACGCGCTGCAGCGTCACGGTGCGGCGGAGCTGGTCGCGCAGGCGGTCGATCGTGAGCCCCGACTGCGCGAGGGCCTTCGCGAAGTCCTCGTCCGTCGTGACGTTGTTCTGCTCCTTGAGCCGCTTGATCTGGTCCTCGATCTCGGCGTCGGCCGTCACGAGGTCGAGCTCTTTGGCGCGGTCCTCGAGGAGCGCCTCGTTCACGAGCTCTTCCATGACGCCCTTTTTCATCTCCTGGCTCTGGGCGGCGTTCGGCGCGGAGCCGGCCTCGCGGACGGTCTGGTCGACGCGCGCGTCGAACTGGGTCTGCGTGATGATGCGCGAGTTCACGTGCACGAGGATCCGGTTGATGACCTCGCCGGAGAGGAGCGGCGGGGCGGCAGGCACCGCCGCGGCGAGCGCGGCGAAAAAGAGGACGAAAGAGCGCCGAAATGACGTCACGAGGCGCAGTCTAGCGAAATCCGGGCCGCGCGCGGAACCGAGCCTCAGGTCCTCACCGCTGCCCGGTGCCGTGGGGATTCGTTCCGACGTAAGGGAATGGGAGGTGGTCTTCGACCACCGTCACCGGGAAGCGCCGGCGGGCCCCCTCAATCGCCTCTTCCACGGCTTTCGCGCTGCGGTCCTCGGCCACGGCCATCCGGAGGGCCGGCAACGCCTCCTCGAACGTCACGTCGCGCGCGTCCAGCCGCTCGTCCACCCGGAACACATGAAAGCCGTGCGGCGTCGCGATCACCGGGCTCGTCTTGCCGGCGGGAAGGCTCCAGACCGCCATCTCGAACTCGTGCGGCAGGTCCGCGCGCGCGAGCGGGCCCAGGGAGCCGCCGGACGAGGCGTTCGCCGCGACGCTGGACTCTCGCGACACGTCCGCCCAGGGCACGCCCGCCTCGAGGCGCCTCACCGCGGCGTCGGCGGCCGCCTTCGACCGGAAGAAAAGCTGCGACACGCGCACGAGAGCCGACCTCCTGTAGCGCTCGGGGTGGGCGTCGTATTCCTTTCGGAGGTCCGCGTCCAGAAGGCCTTCGAGCCCGGCCGCGCGGTTGAGGAACGCGCGGCGTTTCTCCGCGGGCGTCGTTCCCGGGACCTTCGGCCCCGCGGCTTCCACGGCGCGCGTGAGCAGCACCTCCTCGAGGTATTGGTCGAGGAGGCTCGAGAGGACGCGCGGCGAGACGTTCTTCGGGTCCTCGCTCGTCGCCTTCTTCGCCCAGGCCATGAACTCGTCCAGCGTGACGGGCCGGTCGCCCGCCATCGCGATCGTCTCCGGCCGGGTCACGGCCCGCGGACCGCTCCTCTTCGCGCAAGCCGGTGAAACGAGTGCCGCGAGGACGAGCAGCGCCGCGGCGCGTTTCACGCGGCCCCCGCGTGGAGCGAGAGAGGAAGCGCCACGCGCGCGCCCGCCCGGGCGAGATCGAGAAGCGCCCGCGCCGCGCGATCCGAAACACCCGCGCCGTCGGCCGGGATGCCGGCGAACGCCCTCGGCAGCCGGAACGCGTCGGGCCCTGACGCGAAGAGGTCGCCCTTCCGCAGCATCGCGACGACGCGATCCGGATCGAGGCCGTGGTCCTTCTCGAGCGACGCCGCCAGCTCGTCGCCCCGGCGCTGGATCGCCTTCACGCCGAGGGCGCGCGCGAGGAGGCGGAGGCGCGCGAGATCGAGGAGCCGCTCGAAGGCCGGCGGCGGGGATCCATAACGGTCGGAAGCATTTGCCGCCTCGAGCTGCAGCGTCTCCTCGTCGGAGGCGGCCGCGATCTTCTTGTACAGCGCCATCCGCAGGCTCTCCTCCGGAATCCACGCCGGCGGGAGCGCGAGCGGAAGCCCGAGCTGAAGCGTCACGTCGCGCGTCTCGGGCACCGGCTCGCCCTTGATCCCGGCCATCGCCTCCTCGAGGAGGTTCACGTACGTCTCGAAGCCCACGGACTCGATGTGCCCCGACTGCTCGCCGCCGAGCAGGCTCCCCGCGCCGCGAATCTCGAGGTCCTTCGCCGCGATGCGGAACCCCGCGCCGAGGTCCGAGAACTCCTGGATCGCGCGCAGGCGCCGGCGCGCGTCGTCCGAGAGCGGCATCCCCGGCGGCATCAGCAGCCAGCACGAGGCGGCTTTGTCGCTCCGGCCCACGCGCCCGCGCAGCTGATAGAGCTGCGAGAGGCCGTAGAGATCCGCGCGGTCGATGAGCATCGTGTTTGCGGACGGGATATCGAGGCCGTTCTCGACGATCGTCGTCGCGAGGAGGAGGTCGGCCGCGCGCGTCACGAACGCGCGCATCGCGCGCTCCAGCTCGCCCTCCGACATCTGCCCGTGCGCCGTCACGACGCGCACGTCGGGCACCAGCTCCGCGAGCTTCTGGCGCCAGAAGCCCAGAGACTCGATCCGGTTGTGGACGACGTAGACCTGCCCGCCGCGGTCCACCTCGGCGCGGATCGCGTCGCGGATGACGGCATCGTCCACCGGCACGACGTGTGTCGCGATCGCAAGGCGGTCTTTCGGAGGCGTCTCGATGACGGAGAGGTCGCGGATGCCCCCCAGCGAGAGGTGCAGCGAGCGCGGGATGGGCGTCGCCGACATCGTGAGGACGTCCACAGACGCGCGCCACTCCTTGATGCGCTCTTTCTGGGCCACGCCGAAGCGCTGCTCCTCGTCCACGACGAGAAGGCCTAGGTCCTTGAACGCGACGTCCCTGCTGAGAAGGCGGTGCGTCCCCACGACGACGTCGAGCGTCCCTTCCGAAAGGCGCCGCAGGAGATCCTTCCGGTCGTCCTTCCCGCGGAAACGCGACAGGAGGTCGAGGGAGACGGGGAACGCGGCGAATCGCCTCTTGAGCGTGCGGAGGTGCTGGTCCGCGAGGATGGTCGTGGGCGCGAGGAGCGCGGCCTGCTTGCCGTCGAGCACGCACTTGAAGATGGCCCGCATCGCGACTTCGGTCTTTCCATACCCCACGTCGCCGCACAGCAGCCGGTCCATCGGCCTCGCCGACTCCATGTCCCGCTTCACGTCGTGGATCGCCGCGGCCTGGTCCGGCGTCTCCGTGTGCTCGAATGCCTCCTCGAACTCCCTCTGCCACGGCGAGTCCTTCGAGAACGCGTGCCCGGGCGCCGCCGCGCGGCGCGCGTAGAGCTTCAGGAGCTGATCGGCGATGTCCTTGACCGCCTTCCTCACCGAGGACTTCCGCCTCTCCCAGCCGAGGCCGCCCAGCCTGTCGAGAGCGGGCTTCGGTCCGTCGCCTTGGGAGGCGTATTTCTGGATGAGGTCCAGCCGTTCGACGGGCACGAGGAGCTTCGCGTCGCCCGCGTAGCGAAGGTCCACCATCTCGCGCGTCAGCCCCGCGTCCTCGATGCGCGCGAGTCCCGCGAACATCCCGAGGCCGTAGTCGCGGTGCACGACGACGTCGCCCACCCGCAGGTCGCGGAGGTCCGACAGAAACGCCTCCGACGCGGACTTCCGCCGCGGCGCCTGCGAGCGCGGTTCGCCGAAGAGGTCCGTCGCCGTGAGGAGGAGGACGCCCGCCGGGCGGAAGAGAAAGCCAGACCGCGGCCCGCCCGAGACGACGCGGCACGCGCCCGGCGCGAGCGGCGAGACCACGTCCTCGGCCTTCCCCTGATGTTCGACTTCGTACTCGGCGAGGAGGCGTTCCACGTGCTCGCGCTCGCCCTTCGTTGCGGCCGCGAGCAGCACGGCGAGGCCGTCCTTCCTTGCGCGCGCGATCTCCTTCGTCGCGTCCGGCAGCCGGTCCTCGAACGACAGGACCGACTCCGCCCCGATCGCGATGGTTTCGCCCGCCGGCACGGCCGCGGCGAGGGCGACGAGCGCGCGTGCCCCGAGATCTTCCAGGAGGCGATCCGCGTCGCCCGCGAGGCGCATCGGATCCGGCACGACGCGTCCGGCCCTGCGGGCTTTCTCGTAGTCGAGACGCAGGATATCCGCGGCAGAGGCGAGCTCTGCGGCGATGGCATCGGGGTCGTCCACGGCGAGGATGAAATTCCCGGCGTGGTCGAGGACATGGGCTTCCTCTCCGGCGAGAAGCGGCAGCAGCTCCTCGAGGCCGTCGTTGCGGCGCGCGAGCGAGAGGTCGCGCGGCACGGGCGGGTCGTCGTCCGGCGTGCGGCAGTCCGCGAGCACGCGCCGTGCCGCTTCGCGCGTCGCGCGCGTGTCGGGCGCGAGCGCCATGGGCGGGAGCGACACCAGAGAAAGCGCCCCCGTCGAGCGCTGCGTGTCCGGGTCGAACGAGCGGATCGAGGCGATCGCGTTCAGGTCGAACTCCACCCGGACCGGCTCGGCGAGATGCGGCGGGAAGACGTCCAGGAGGCCGCCGCGCACGGCGAGGTCGCCGCATTCGGTCACGACGTCCGCGCGTTGGTAGCCCTCGTCGAGGAGCGCACCGGCGATGTGCGCGGGCGGCACGTCGTCGCCCGCGGCGAGCGTGCGCGTCCGCTTCCGGAAGTCGGCCGGCGTCGGCAGGCGCCGAAGCAGCGCGCGCGCCGGGACGACGAGAAGCTCCACCGAGCCTTCCGCGAGGCGCGTCAGCGTCCCGAACTCCTCCCGCCTGACCTTCAGCGACGGCGCGATCTGCTGGTAGGGCGACAGCGCCGGTGCCGGGAAAAATGCCACGCGTTCCTCGCCGAGGACGCTCGCGGCGTCACGCCCGAAGGCCGCGGCGTCGCGCTCGTGCGCGAACACGACGAGCCACTTCAGCCCGAGCGGCGCGCCCACCGCCTCGAGGAGGTACGGCAGGAGGCCGGGAGGCGCCCCCGAGAGAGACACGCTTCCCGCCGACGTCCCGAGGACCCCCGCCTCGATCCGCCCGGCCAGACGCTGCACCGCGGGCGCGGCGGCAAGCGTCTTGAAGAGCGGATCCCTCCGCCGCGTCACGGCGGGGATTATGGCCGAGTGCGGCGGTCTCAGGGGCTCGCCAGCCCGTATGTGGATCCCCCGCCCGCTCCTAACTGTCTCTCCTGTCGTCGTTTGTCCGCTCGGTTCTCGACGGCGCTAGTGCGCCTTGATTATTGCGGCGGAGGTCGATCGCCCTCAGTTTGGCGCCGGAGGCGCATCCGTGAAGTCGAGCCGGGGTGTCTGTTTTTTTCTTTTCTTGATCCCGCTGATCGCGGCTCCCTCTCTCGGGGCCGAGGCTTCGACGCGCAACGAGGAAGTCGAAACCTGCCTGAGCTGCCATGGCGAGAAGGACGCGTCCGTGGCGCTTCCGAGCGGCGAAAAGCAGGCGCTCTACGTGCCGCAAGACGTCTTCGAGAAGTCCGTTCACGGCGCGCGGCAGGGCTGCACGGGCTGCCATCCCGCGCAGTCCGAGGTTCCGCATCCCGAGCTCAAGGCAAAGGACAAGGCCGCCTTCTCCGCGCTCTTCAAGGACCTCTGCAAGACCTGCCACTTCGAGAACTACACGAAGGCGCTCGACGGCGTGCACTACCAGATCCTCGCGAAGGGAGGCAGCGCGCCCTTCTGCGTGGACTGTCACGGCGCGCACGACATCGCGAGCCCCAGGGCTCCGCGCACGAAGGTCTCCGAGACGTGCGGTTCCTGCCACGGCGACATGGCCGAGACTTACGCGAAGAGCGTCCACGGCCTGGCGCTCGCCGCGGGCAACCCCGACGTGCCCGTATGCACGGACTGCCATCACGCGCACGACATCGCGGACCCGCGCACGAAGGACTGGCGCCTCACCACGATCGACCTCTGCGCGAAGTGCCACACGAACAAGCCGATGATGGCCAAGTACGGCCTCTCGACGAACGTCTTCGCGTCGTACCTCTCCGACTTCCACGGCATGAGCGCGAGGCTCGCCACCTCCGGTGAGAAGCCGAAGGTCGTCACGGCGCTCTGCATCGACTGCCACGGCACGCACGACATCACGAAGGCGAAGGAAGGCGACTCGCAGGTGCTGAAGGCGAACCTCCAGAAGACCTGCGCAAAGTGCCATGCGGGCGCCTCGAAGAACTTCCCCTCCGCCTGGCTCTCGCACTACGAGCCGAGCCTGAAGCGGGCGCCCCTCGTGTGGGCCGTCGGCGTCTTCTACAAGATCTTCATCCCCTTCATCATCGGAGGGCTCTGCCTGCAGATCCTCCTCCACCTCTGGCGCGTGCTGGTGAACCGATGACCGAATACGCCGTCCGCTTCTCGAAGAGGCAGCGCTTCGAGCACGTGATCGTCATGACGACGTTCGTCCTCCTCGCGGTGACGGGCTTCCCGCAGAAGTTCTTCGAGACGGGGTGGGCCCGCGGGATCGTGCGCGTTCTCGGAGGCCTCGACCACGTGCGCATCATTCACCGCGCCTCGGGCATCGTGTTCTCGCTGTTCACGATGTGGCATCTCGGCGTGGCCGTGATCCTCGCGGCCGAACGGAAGATGAAGCTCACGCTCCTGCCGAACCGCCAGGACTTCAAGGATGCCGTCCAGCAGCTCCGCTACGACCTCGGCCTCGTGGAGTCGCAGCCCGCGTTCGACCGGTTCGACTACCGGCAGAAGTTCGAGTACTGGGGGCTCGTCCTGGGCGGCCTCGTCATGATCTCGACGGGCCTCGTCCTGTACTTTCCCATGCTCGTGACGAAATTCCTGCCCGGCGAGCTCATCCCCGTCTCGAAGGTGGCGCACAGCAACGAGGGCCTCATGGCCTTCCTCGTCGTCATCACGTGGCACATCTACAACGCCCACCTCGCGCCGGGCATCTTCCCGTACGACTCGAGCATTTTCACCGGCAAGATCAGCAAGGAACGGCTCAGGCACGAGCACCCGCTCGAGTACGCGCGGCTCTACGGCGAGCCGGTCCACGGCGAGCCCGCGCATCCCGTTCCGGAAACACCGCCGAAGCCGTGAACCCCGAGACGCGTCCGCGCCTAGGGGTTCGGAATGCCCTGCAGGCGCGGGCGCTCCTGCTCGTCGCTCTCGGGCTTTTCGCACCTCTCGTCATCCTCGGCATCCTGAGCGCGAGCGCCCTCGACGATCTCTCCGCCCGCGTCGTCCACGATCAGCAGCTTCTCGCCCGCACCACCGTCGACCACGTCGAGGAGATCCTCCGCGACGACCTCGAAGGTCTCTACGGCGGCGGCGTCGAGCCCGACAGTCCCGCCCGCCGCGCCGCGCTCCTCGCCACCTATCGCCGCTCGCGCCTTTTTTCCAGCGTGTATCTCCTGAGCCCGCGCGGCGAGATCCTGTGGGAAGAGCCGGCGGGCGGGCATCGTGACGACCGCCTCATCGCGATGCCGGCCGCGCAGGAGGCGATCGCGACCGGCCGGCGGGCCGCCTCGGCGCTGACGACGCTCGCGGGCGGCGCGCGCCGCCTTCTCCTCTTCGTCCCGCTCGTGGATCTCGACGGGAAGACCACGGGCATCGCGGGCGCGAGTCTCGATCCCTCGCGGCCGGCCTTCGCGAGCCTCCTGCCGGCGGTGCCGGTCGGCGAGGCGCACGCCCTCGATCTCGTCGACGCCGCGGGCGAGATCGTCGCCACGACGGACACGGGGCCCGCGCGGGCCGACCCCGTCGACGCCGCCTTCCTCAGGCCGCTCCTCCTCGAGCGCCGGCCGTTCGCGGGCCGCGCCGGGAGCGACGTGGTCGCGTTCGCGCCGCTAAAGCTCTTTCCCTGGGGAGTCGTCGTGCGCGAACGGGCGGTCCACGCGTTCGCGCCCGCCTTCGCGTTCCGGCGGCGGATGCTCGCCCTGACGCCCGTCTTCCTCGCGCTCGCCGCGTTCTTCACGTGGGGTGCGGCGCGCAGCGTGCTGCGGCCCCTCCTCGTCCTCACGCGCGCCGCCGAACGCATCACGGGAGGCGACCTCGCGCGGCCCATTCCGCCGCTCCGTGACGACGAGGTCGGCCGGCTCGGTCGCTCGCTCGAGACGATGCGCGTGCGCCTCGGCGCGTCGCTCGACGAGATCCGAAGCGCGAACGAGCAGCTCGAGGCGCGCGTCGCCGCGCGCACGCAGGAGCTTCAACGTCTCTATGCCGAGCTGCGCGACCGCGACGAGAGGCGCGCCGAGCTGCTCAAGCGAATCCTGAGCGCGCAGGAGCGCGAGCGCATGCGCATCGCGCGCGAGCTCCACGACGAGACGTGCCAGACCATCGCGGCTCTGTCGTTTCGTCTCGAGAGCGCGCTCTCCGAGCTGCCCGAGAGCGGGACGCGCGCGCGCCTCGAAGAGGTGAAGGGCCTCGCGTGACGCGCCCTCGACGATCTGCACCGCGTCATCTTCGACCTGCGTCCGTCGATCCTCGACGACCTCGGCCTTCTCGCGGCCGTGCGGTGGTACGCCGCGCGCCACATCGAGCCGTTCGGCATCGCCGTGAAGTGCGAGTTCGAGGACGTGGAGAACCGTGTCCCGCACGACGAGGCGACCGCCGTCTTTCGCATCGTGCAGGAAGCGCTCCTCAACGTGGCCCGCCACGCGGGGGCCGAGCACGTGCTCCTGCAGATCGCGGCCGACGAGAAGCGCCTCCTCATCGAGGTCGAGGACGACGGGCGGGGCTTCGACCCGAAAAGCGTGGAGCTGCCGTCCGAGACGGGGCGCGGTCTCGGCCTCCTCGGCATGCGCGAGCGCGTGGAGATCCTCGGGGGGAAGATGCACCTCGACGCCGCGCCCGGCGAAGGCGCGCACCTCACGTTCGAAATCCCGATTCCGGAGGAGGCCGCTCATGGCTAGGACGCGCATCGTCATCGCCGACGACCACGCCCTCATGCGCGAAGGCGTGCGGGCTCTCCTCCAGAAGGCCGAGGACATCGAGGTCGTCGGCGAGGCCGAGGACGGCCGCCAGGCCATCGACCGCTGCAAGGAGCTGGAGCCCGACGTCATCCTCCTCGACATCGCGATGCCGAATCTCGGCGGCCTCGAAGCCGCGCTCGAGATCCGCAAGGTCTGCCCACGCACGAAGATCATCGTGCTCACGCAATACGAGGACCGCGAGTACGTCTCGCGCTTCCTCAAGATCGGCGTCTCCGGGTACATCCTGAAGAAGGCGGCGGGAGCGGAGCTGGCCTCCGCCATCCGCGGCGTCGTCCGCGGCGGCCTCGTGCTCGCTCCCGAGGTCGCGCGCGTCGCCCTCGAGGAGCGCGAAGCCGCGGCCGACGGCGCCGAGTCCGTCGATTCCTACGAGACGCTCACCGACCGCGAGAAGCAGGTCCTGAAGCTCGTCGCCGAGGGACACAGCAACAAGGAGATCGCCGAGCTGCTCGCGATCGGCGTGAAGACGGCGATGTCCCACCGGGAGCACGTCATGGGCAAGCTCGGCGTCCACGGGCGCACCGAGCTCATCCGATTTGCTCTCCGCCGCGGGATCATCCAGGCATGAAAAAAGGGAGGCGCGCCGCGCCTCCCTGTCCGTCCTCGAGGATTCGGTCCGGACGTCAGCGTGTCTCGGGAGCCGGCTCCGGCCTCGCGGCCGTGAAGGGCTTGAGGGCCTTGTTCGCCACCGCGTGGAGGAAGAGCGCGATGCCGACGAAGGGGAGGAACATGACGAGGGTCGCGCCGAAGACGGGCGCCCCGAGGAGCATCAGGAGCACCGGCAGCTTCAGGTAACGGTCGGCGGCCGCGCCGGGCAGGACGCCGGACTTCCCGCTCACCGTCACGAGATCCCAGCTCTTCTGGTTGAAGTAGAAACCGCCCTTGACCTTGCTGCCGCCTTCGAACCTTTTCATGACGTTCTCCTTTTCATTCTCTTTCGTTGGATGCCGCAAGGGGCGCTCAGCGCGTCTCGCGCACCGGCTCGGCAGGCTTGCGGGCCTTGCCGAGATTCGCCAGCTTGCGGAGGCCGGCCGCGGCGAAGAGCGCGATGCCGACGAACGGCATGATGACGACGAACGACGCGCCGAGCAGGGGAGCGGCCACCACCATCGCGAGCGTCGGGACCTTCAGATAGAGGTCGTTCGCTTCGCCGGGGAGGACGCCCTTCTTCCCGTTCACGGTCACGAGGCCGAACGTCTTCCGGTTCACGTAAAACCCTCCGGCGACCTTGTTTCCGCCCCTGGTCTCGCTTTTCATGATGTCCTCCTTGCTGCTGACACCCACAATGTGCGGCCAAGGCGGGCTTTCCTCAATAGGGACGGCACCCGGGTCGCGCGGGATAAAGTACCGAGACGCCCGGGGCGGATGCCGGAGGAGGGCCGGAAAGAGTACGGAGGCCGGAAAACCCGGAGTTTTCAGATCAGGCCGACGGCGCGCGAGGCGAGAACCGCGACCACGAGAAGTGAGATCAGCGACTGGAGCATCGTCAGGACCTTCGCCCAGCGCGACAGGACGGGCGTGTCCGTCGGCGAAAAGGCCGTGCTGTTGTTGAAGGCGATGAAGAGGTAGTCCACGAAGCGGGGCGTCCAGTCCGCGGGTCCGGGCGAACCGTCCATCATCTGGGGGAAGAAGAAATCTCCTTCGGTGTGCGCGCCGCGCTCGTCCCGCTCGTGCGGCCCGCCCGCGTCCAGCCTCCAGTACCAGAGCGCGAACACGAGCACGTTCGCGATCCACAGGCACGTCGCGGACTTCGCGAGCTCGGCGGGCGTCTCGCTCTTCTTCGGCAGGCCGGCGATGAGGAGCACGAGGGATCCGACGAGCGCGATCGTCACGACTCCGCTCACGACATAGCCGAGCTTGCGGCTGAGCGACGTCCTCCCCGCGCGATGGGCGATCACCGTCGGCACGACCAGCACGGCCACGACGGCGAGGAGAACCCACCGGGGGCCGACGGTGAGCGTCGGCGGAAGCGCGAGGTTGAGCGCGCCTAGCGCGAGCAGCGTGAGGAGGATGGGCCAGCGGGGCTCGGCCTGCGGGTTCTTCGAAGACGCCATCGGCGCCAGTCTAACGGGCGGCGGCCGCGCGGAGGTCGGCGTCGCCCGAGGTCATCTACTCGGCCACCCCCGCGTCTTTCAGGATCCGCCACACCTTCTCGGGCGTGATCGGAATGTCGATGTGGCGGACGCCCAGGTGCGCGAGGGCATCCACCACCGCGTTGACGATCGCGGGCGGCGCTCCGACGGTGGCCGACTCGCCGACGCCCTTGGCCCCGAGCGGATGGTGCGGGGAGGGAGTCACCGTGAACCCGCTCTCCCATTTCGGCGTCTCGACGGCGGTGGGGACGAGGTAGTCCATGAAGCTTCCGCCCTGGATGTTGCCGCTCTCGTCGTAGCTGATCTCTTCGAGGAGCGCCGGCGCCATCCCCATGGTCAGACCGCCGTGGATCTGCCCCTCCACGATCATCGGATTGATGATGTTGCCGCAGTCGTCGATGGACACGAAGCGCCGGATCCTGACCTCGCCGGTCCCGCGGTCGATGTCCACGACGCAGATGTAGCTCCCGAACGGAAACGTCAGGTTCGGGGGATCGTAGTAAGCGGTGCCTTCCAGCCCCGCCTCCATTCCTTGAGGATGGTTCGTGTATGCCGCGAACGCGATCTCCTGGATGGTCTTGGCCTTCTGCGGCGCCCCCTTCACGGAGAATTTCCCCGGCTCCCAGACGAGGTCGTCCTCGTTGACCTCCAAAAGGTGTGCCGCGATTTTTCTGGCCTTGTCTCTGATCTTGCGGGCCGCCATCGCCCCGGCCGCGCCGGCCACCGGCGTCGAGCGGCTGGCGTATGTCCCGAGGCCGTACGGAGCCGTGTCCGTGTCGCCTTCCTCGACCTGGACGTGTGCGGCGGGAATGCCCAGCTCTTCCGCGACGATCTGCGCATACGTCGTCTCGTGTCCCTGCCCCTGCGACTTGGTCCCGAAGCGCGCGATCGCCTTTCCCGTGGGATGGACGCGGATCTCGCACGAGTCGAACATCTTGATGCCCAGAATGTCGAAGTCCTTCGAGGGGCCCGCCCCCACGATCTCGGTGAAGCTCGAGATCCCGATCCCCATCAGCTCGCCGCGCTTGCGCTTCTCCGCCTGTTCCCGCCGGAGGTCGGCGTAGCCGATCGTGTCCATGGCTTTCTTGAGAGCCCCGGCATAGTTGCCGCTGTCGTACTCCCAGCCGAGAATCGACTTGTAGGGGAATTTCTCCGGCGGGATGAAGTTCTTGAGGCGCAGCTCGGCTGGGTCCATCTTCAGCTCCTGCGCAAGGACGTCGGTCATCCTCTCGATGGCGTGGACGGCCTCGGTGACGCGGAACGAGCAGCGGTAGGCAATTCCCCCCGGCGGCTTGTTCGTATAGACGCCGTCCACCTCGGCAAAGGCGTGCGGAAGGTCGTACGAGCCGGTGCAGATGGAGAACATCCCCGCCGGGAACTTGGAAGGGTTCGCCGCGGCGTCGGTGTAGCCGTGGTCGGCCACCGTCTTGATGCGGAGGGCCTTCATCGTCCCGTCCTTGTCCGCCGCAAGCTCCGCGTCGATGTGGTAGTCGCGGGCGAAGGAATCGGCCTGGAGGTTTTCCATGCGGTTCTCGATCCACTTGACGGGTTTTCCCAGGACGACCGAGGCCGCGACGGCGATGACGTAGCCCGGGTACACGGGGACCTTGCCTCCGAACCCGCCGCCGATGTCCGGCGAGATGATGCGGATCTTCTCTTCCGAGAGCCCGACGTGGCCCGCGACAAGGGCGAAGACGGTCCGGATCGCGTGAGGCGCCTGCGTCGTCATCCAGACCGTGAGCTTGCCCTGGGCCTTGTCGAAGGAGGCGACGCAGCCGCAGGTCTCGATGGAGGCCACGTGGATCCGGGGGATGTACATGCGCTGCCGGACCGAAACGCCGGCATCCTTGATAGCCCTGTCGGTCGCCGCCCGGTCGCCCGCCTCCCAATGGAAGATGTGGTTGTCCTTCTTGCCCGGCTTGTCGGTCCTGAGCACCAGCGCGCCAGGCTCCAGCGCCTTGAAGGGATCCACGAGGACTTCGAGCGGTTCGTAGTCGACGTCGACGGCCGCGACACCGTCCGCTGCGGCATAGCGGTCGGTGGCGATGACAGCCGCCACCTCCTGAGCCTGGTACATGACCTTCTCGACGGGAAGCACCATTTGCGTATCCGACATCAACGTCGGCATCCAGTGCAGCTTGTACTGCGCCAGCGTCTCCCCCGTGATGACGGCGAGGACGCCGGGCACCTTCAGGGCGCGCGCGGTGTCGATCTTCTTCAGCTTCGCGTGGGCAAAGGGGCTGCGGACGATGGCCATGTGGACCATGCCCGGCAGCGTGACGTCGTCGACGTAGTTGCCCTGGCCGCGGATGAAGCGCGGGTCCTCCTTGCGCTTCATCGAATGGCCCATGCCGCAGATTTCGGGGCTGGTGCGGGGTGTTGCGGACATGTCGCCTCCTTACTGCAGCTTGCCGGCCGCGTGCTGCACGGCCTTGACGATGTTCACGTAGCCGGTGCACCGGCAGAGGTTGCCGGAGATTGCCCGGCGGATCTCGTCTTCCTCCGGGTTCTTGTTGCCCGCGAGGAACGCGTGGGCCGTCATCATCATCCCGGGGGTGCAGAAGCCGCACTGCAGCCCGTGCTCCTGCATGAACCCGTCCTGGATGGGATCGAGGTTTCCGTCCTTCTCGAGCCCCTCGACGGTCATCACCGAGCGCCCGTCCGCCTGCACGGCCAGGACCGTGCAGGACTTCACCGGGACGCCGTCGAGGAGAACCGTGCAGGCCCCGCAATGCGTCGTGTCGCAGCCGATGTGGGTGCCCGTGAGGCGGAACTCCTCGCGCAGGAGGTGGACGAGGAGGAGACGCGATTCCACCTCCGCCCCTCGCGCGGCGCCGTTGACCGTGACCTGGATCGCGTGCTTCGCCATGGTTACTTCCCTCCGGCGCGCCGGGCGGCGATGCGCAGCGCACGCGTCGTGAGGACCCGGGCCATTTCCTTCTTGTACTCGACCGATCCCCGGCGATCGGCGCCGGGGATCGTGGCCGCGGCGGCAAGGCGCCCGGCTTCCGCGAAGGTCGCCTCGTCCGGCTTCTTGCCCGCGAGGTACTTCTCGGCGTCCACGGCCTTGATGGGCGTCGGACCCAGGTTCGTCAGGCCGACGCCCGCGCGTGCGATGACGCCGCCCTGAAGGACGAGGTACGCCGCGGCGCCCGCCGTCGCGAAGTCGCCGACCTTGCGCTCGAGCTTGACGTAGGCGCCCCCGCTTCCGAGAGGAGGGATCGGGATGCGAATCTCCGTAAGGACTTCCGCCGGCGCGAGGGCGGTCGTGAAGATGCCCGTGAAGAGCTGAGCGACCGGGATGGTCCGCGTCCCCTTCGGTCCGGTCGCGACCACCTCGGCGCCGAGTGCCAGCATGGTGGCGGGGTGATCGTTCGCCGGATCGCCATGGGCCAGGTTGCCGGCGACGGTCGCCAGGTTTCGCACGAGCGGATCGGCGATGACGGACGCCGTGTCGACGAGAATCGGGTACTTCGACCGGACGAGCGGCGAGGTCTCGAGGCCGGCCTCCCTGACGAGCGCGCCGATCCTGAGGAAGCCCCCTTCTTCTTTGATGTAGTCGAGACCCGGTATGCGGCCGATGTCCACGAGGTGGGCGGGCTCGGCGAAACGCAGCTTGAGAAGGGGCAGGAGGCTCTGTCCTCCAGAAAGGATCTTCGCCTCCCCGCCGAAGCGTCCGAGCAGCTCCAGGGCTTCCGGGAGCGTCTTCGGGGCGTGATAGTCGAAGGACGGAGGAATCATCTCTCGCTCTCCTTTCCGCGTTGCGACACTATCTCAACAAAAGCAAGTAGATCACCAGAATCACGACAGCCACGAGAACCCAGAGGACCGGCCGGCGAAGGGCGCGCGCGGCGGCCCGGTCGGCGATCCGGCTTCCGAAGGAGACCACCTCGATCGGGGGAGCCGGGGCCGGCGCCGCCGGCGGCGGCCCGGTCCCGGCCGCAGCCGGCTTCTCCAGCTCGGCTCGCATGGCCTCCGTGAACTTCTCGAGCATCTGGTTCGACACGTCCTGCATCAGCCCGCGGCCGAACTGCGCGAGGATTCCCGTGACGCTCAGCTCCGAGACCACGCTCACCTCGGTTTCGCCGGGGGCCCGCTCCGCGACGCGGCTGGTCATCCGCATGTCGGCTCCGCCGCGCCCGCTCACGTCGAAGCCCCTGGCGCTGATCTCCGCGATCCGGGCGGCCGCGTCCAGCTTCTCGAAGCGCACCGTGCCGCGGTAACGCGCGGAGACCGGTCCGACCTTCACCGTAATCGTGCCGTTGTAAGTCGCCTCGTCCACCTTTCCTGTGATCGCGGCGCCGGGCAGGGCGGGCGCGATGCGGATGGGGTCGGTGAGGTATGCCCAGACCTTGTCCGGCGTGGCCTTGACGACGAACGAATGCTCGAAACGCAGGCTCATCTCAGCCTGTCAGCTCGGGTAAGAGCCGCTCGAGCGACTCGAGGTCGTGGGCGGAAGCGAAGTGGTCGACGTAAGGGAGCGCCACCCGCATCCCGAGGGCCGCCGGCTCGTAACGCGGGTCGCCGAGGAGCGGGTTCAGCCAGATCACTTTTCGGACTCGGCGCTTGATGAGGCGCAGCGCCTCCGCGAGCCGGGCCGGGTCGCCGCGATCGAGCCCGTCGCTCAGGATGACCACGATGCTCTTGTGGTCCGCGAGGCGCTGGAGATGGCCCTCCGCGAACGCCGCGAGGCTCTCGCCGATGCGCGTGCCCCCGGACCAGTCGGGCACCGACGTGAGGAGGCGCTCGAGGGAGAGCCGGACTTTTCCCGGCGCAAGCGACGCGGTGATGTGGACCAGCTCGGTGTTGAAGGCGAAGACCTCAGCGCGGGGCGCGGCGCGCCGGATGGAGAGCGCGAAGCTCATCAGGAAACGGCCATGGGCGTCCATCGACCCGCTCGTATCCAGAAGGAAGACGAGCCGCGACTCTGTGACCGCGCGGGTGCGGCGCGCCAGGACCAAGAGCTCCCCCGCCGAACCCAGCGCCCGTCGGTAGCTCGACCGCAGGTCCGGCCTGCCCCGGCCGCGCGTCGGAACGAGCCGCCGGCTCCGGTGTGTGGCGACGCGGCGCGCCAGGCGAGCGAGGAGCCGTTCCATCGCCGCGAGATCCGCGCCGGACCATCCGGTCTCGTCGAAGGGCTTGCGGCGAAGCAAGGCCACGGAGCTGTAGCCGGGTTCGTCGCCATCCGACGAAGGCGTCCCCGGAGCGTCGCCCATGCGGCCGGCGTCGGGATCCCAGTGAAGAGGACGTCCCCGCGGCAGGGCGGGCGCTTCCGGCTGGCGCGGGGGCGGCGGGGCCGGCGCGATGTTCGGCTCGCCGTCCCAAAAGACGCCGAAGAGCTCGTCGTAAGTCTCGAAGCCGTGACGAGGGATTTTGAGAGCGATCCGGACGCCTCGCCGGACCTCCTCTTTGTCCTCGAGATCGACGAACGTCAGGGCCTCCGCGGCATCCAGCTCGTCCCGAAGGGTCGTCGCGATGCCACGGGCCCTAAGGGCTCCGCCGATTCGGGCGAGGCCGAGAGCGAAATCTCTCACGGTTGCGCCGGCTCCCGCGCGCGCTCGACGAGAGAAGCGACCTCCGAGGCGTTCACCGTCTGGAGGTCATGCCGGTCCTTGAGAAGACAGCCGAGGGTCTGGAAAACGTCCTCCGGCTCCAGCGCTTCGCTTCGGAGAATCAGGAGCGCCCGCGTGAAGTCAAGCGTCTCGGCGACGCCCGGAGGCTTGACGAGCTGGCGCTGCCTGAGGGCCTGGAGAAACTGCCCGACCTCGCGCGCCAGGCGTTCCTGGACGATCGGGTAGCGCGTGCGGATGATCCGCACCTCCTTCTCGAGGCTGGGGTGCTCGATGTAGAGGTAGAGGCAGCGGCGGCGGAGCGCATCGCCCAGCTCCCGCGTACGGTTGGACGTGAGCACCACATGTGGCGAGTGGTCGGCGCGGATCGTCCCCAGCTCGGGGATCGTCACCTGAAAGTCCGAGAGCACCTCGAGCAGGAACGCTTCGAAGCCGTCGTCGGCCCTGTCCACCTCATCGATGAGCAGGACCGGCGGACCCGCGGTGCGCGTGATGGCCTTGAGGAGCGGCCGCTCGAGGAGGCAGTCGCGGCTGAACATCCGGGCCTCGAGATCCCCCGGGGCGTCGCCACGAGCTTCCGAGATCCGCAGCCTCAGGAGCTGCTTCGGATAGTCCCATTCGTAGAGCGCCGTCTGGACGTCCAGCCCCTCGTAGCACTGGAGGCGGATCAGCTCGGTGTCCAGCAAGCGGGCGAGGACCCTTGCCAGCTCGGTCTTTCCGACTCCGGCATCGCCCTCGATCAGGAGCGGCTTCTGCATCTCGCGGGCCAGGAACACCGCCGTCGCGATCGTCGGATCGGCGACGTAGCCCTGCCCCTCGAGGGCGACGAGCAGCTCCCCGATCTCGGGCCTCACGGCTTCACGGCCCCGGCGAGGTAGCGCTCCGGCGCTGCCTGGAAGCGCTCGCGGCAGCCCGCGCAACAGAAGACATACTCTCGTTCCCCGTGTCGCGCGCGGTGCGCGGCCCCTTGGACGCGCACGGTCATTCCGCAGACCGGATCGAGCGCCTCCTCGGGAGGCGCCGACTCGGCGATTCGCGGGAGCGAGAGCGAGATCGCGCGCCGCTCCTTCACGATCTCGGCCAGGATGCTGACGGCGATCTCCTCGGGGAGGCGGGCGCCGAGATCGAGGCCGGCCGGGTTCTTGATCCGCGCGAGACTCGCCTCGGGCGCCTTGCGCGAAAGGACGGAGCGCATCTCGGCGAATCGCTTCGGGCTCGCCACGACGCCGAGGTAATCCGGCTTTTCTTCGAGGGCCGCCGCGGCCGCTTCCTCGTCCCACTCGCCCTGCGTCGCGACCACCGCGAAGACGGGGCCCCGCTGCGCGCTGGCATTCCCCGTGGACGGGCTCTCGGACACCGCCCCGCCGGTCATCTCCTCGATGGCGTGGACCGTGTACCCCATCGCCCGGCCCAGCGCCCAGAGGGCGCGGGCGATTGGGGAAGACCCGTAGACTATGAGGCGGGGCGCCGGCAGGACCGGCTGAATGAGGATCTCCACGCTTCCTCCGCTGTGGCAGGTCATCGGGAAGAACGAGACGCCCGGACGCCGCGGCGCATTGGGATCGGGATCGAGGGCCACGAGGCGGGGCTTGCCGTCTTCGAGAGCCTTGAGGGCCTCGGCGATCACGGTCGGGCGCGTGCAGCTCCCGCCGACCCAGCCGTGGAACGCGCCCTCGCCCGTCACGAGCGCCATGTCCCCGACCTGGGCCGAGAGCGGAGCCTTGCGGGCCACGACCGTTGCGACCGCGAATCGTTCTCCGCGTTTGCCGAACTCGGCAGCCAGCTCGAGAAGCTCCAGGCGCATCTCTTCAGGCTCCCGCGAGGTCCGCGCGCGCGCGTTCGTAGTCTTCGGCGACGTCGATGTCCCGAAGGGCGCCGACACTCGAGGCGACGACGGCGGCCTCGTGCGCGTGACGGCGTACCACCTCCCTGCCACAGCGCCCTTCCGCGAGGGCGAGCAGCTCCGGGAAGAGAGAGCGGTCGTAGAGGGTGGGAGGGGCGTCGACTTCTCCGTATCGCGACAGGACGAGAGGTGCGCGGCTCTCCCGATAGCTCTCGACCACCGTTCGGATGGACGACGCCGTGACGAAGGGCATGTCGGCCAGGAGAACGACGGCGGCGCCGACGCGCGTGCCAGCGGCCTCCGCGACTCCGGCCTTGAGGGAGGTGCCGACGCCCAAGGCGTGGTCCGGGTTCACGATGGCGAGGCAAGGCAGCCCGCGCAGCTCGACCCTCACCCTTTCGGCCTCGTGGCCCAAGACCACGACGACCGGCTCGAGGTCCGCCTCGAGCGCCTCGCGCACGGCCCGGCGAACGACCGTCTCGCGGCCAATCGGGAGAAGGAGCTTGTTTCGCCCCATGCGGGTCGACGAGCCCGCGGCGAGCACCACGCCCGCCACCTTCGTGTTCTCAGCGGGCGGCATGAACCGCGCTCTCCCGCAGACGCAGATGGTGAGGCTCGCGCCGCGCCCGCACCGCGAGCAGCTCCGCCACGATGCTGAGGGCCACCTGCTCGGGGCCGTCGGCCCCGAGATCCAGGCCGACCGGTCCGAAGATCCGCTCGTCGCCCTCGATCCCGAGGTCCGCCAGGATCTTCATCGTTCTCTTCCTAGGACCCAGGATGCCGATGTAGAAGACGTCGGTCCCGGCGAGCCTCCGCACCCACTCGGTGTCCTGCTTCAAGGAATGCGTCTTGACGACGGCACACGCATCGCGGTCGAGAAGGACCTCCTGCGACAGCTCCTCCGGCCGAAGCGGAAGCAGCTCCCACGCCTCGGGAAAGCGCCGAGCGGCCAGGTGGGCGGCCCGATGATCCGCCACGAAGACGCGGAGACCCGCGGCCGCGGCGAAGGACACGAGGGGGCGGGCGTCGTCCCCCGCTCCGCAGACGAGCAGCCTGGGCGGAGGCAGCAGCACTTCCGTGAAGACGAGCCGCGAGCCGAAGGGTTCGAGCCTCGTCGCGCGATCGCGCAGGGCCGCCGAGGCCGCTGCCTCCACCGCCGAGTCCGCCGCTTTTTCGTCGAGGCCGCCCGCGGCGCGGCCCGACGGTCCGACCGCGACCACTTCGCCGCGCCCATCCTCCTCGACGATCAGTGAGATCGCGAAGGGGGAATCCCCCTGGAGCAAATGGCGGACTCGTGCCCAGGGTCCCGATGCGGCTTCTTTCGAGATCGGCAGGACGAGAACCTCCACGCGGCCATCGCAGCCGAGCCCGAGCCCCCAGACCCTCGCCTCGTCGTCGCTCGTGTCGTAGCGGAGCACGCGCGAACGTCCGGTGCGGATGACCTCCAGCCCCACCTGGCGGACGTCCTCCTCGAGGCAGCCGCCGCTGATGCCGCCCAGCGTGGAGCCCTCGGCCTCGATCAGCAGCTTGGCTCCCGTACGGCGGTACGCGGAGCCTTCGACGCGCGTCACGACGGCCAGCGCGGCTGAACGGCCCTGCCGGCCGACGCGGCGGATGCGATCCACGATGTGGCTGGTTTCCTGCCAGTGCTTCACGGCCGCGGAAGTCTATACGGTGAGCGCCTCCCACACCCGGAGACTCCTCGCCGAATGCCGGCTCGCACGCCTCCGGCCAGGTCGCGGAAAAGAAAAATCGGCGCCGGAGTGATCTCGCTCCGGCGCCGGCGAAAGAAAAGAAGAGAGAGAGTCGGGCTAGTAGCGGCGTCCGCCGCCACCGCCGTACCCGCCACCGCCGCGGTTCTCCTGGGGCTTGGCCTCGTTCACCTTGAGGGCGCGGCCGTCGTTGTCCTTGCCGTTCAAGGCGCCCATGGCCTTCTGGCCGTCGGCGTCGGCCATTTCGACGAAGCCGAAGCCCTTCGAGCTGCCGGTGTCGCGGTCGGAGATGACGCGCGCGGACTCGATGTTGCCGAAGGGCTCGAAGAGGGCGCGGAGGGTGGAGTCGTTGACGGAATAGGACAGGTTTCCAACGTAGAGCTTCATAAGGTTCCTTTGATAAACACCCGTCCGAAGGACGAGTGCGACTGAGCGATGGTGAGGAAAGTACGGGTAGGGTCGACGGGGACCTTTCGGTTCTCGGTCCGCTCCGTCAGGAGGAGAAAGGGCGAACAGAGGGAGTATAGCTCATTTCCGGCCGCTCCCAATAATCCGCGCTTCGTCGGGGGGCGGATGGCGGCTCTGGTCCTTCTCGTGAACGGGACGAAGCGGTCCGCGGAGGCGGACGCCGGCGAGTCCCTGCTCTCCGTGTTGCGCGACCGCCTGGAGCTCACCGGCACGAAGTACGGCTGTGGCGAGGGACAGTGCGGGGCGTGCACCGTCCTCCTCGACGGCCGCCCCGCGCGCTCGTGCCTCACCTCGGCCGCCGACGCCCCGGGAAAGAAGATCACGACCATCGAGGGGCTGGAGGCAAACGGCCGGCTTCACGCGGTACAGGAGGCATTCCTCAAGGAGGAGGCTTTCCAGTGCGGCTCCTGCACGTCGGGAATGATCCTCGCCGCTGTGGCCCTCCTCGACCGCCGCTCCGATCCCGCCGATGCCGAAATTGTCTCCGCGCTCACGCGAAGGACGGGAGAATCGTGGGCACGCCGGTCTCCAAGGTCGACGGGCGCGACTTCGTCACCGGCAGGCATCTCTACACCTCCGACCTAGCGCGCCCCGGCATGCTCCACGGCAAGGTCCTGCGGCCAGCCGCCTTCAAGGCGATGCTCGTCTCCGTCGATCTCGAGCCGGCGAGAAGGCTGCCCGGCGTCGTCGCGGTCCGCGACGGAGACTTCGTGGGGGTGGCCGCGCCCGACGTCGGCACCGCCGAGCGCGCGCTCGCCGCGATAGCCGCGCAATGGAAAGCCTTGCCGCAGCCGTCCGACAAGGAGCTGTGGGACGAGCTGAAGAAGCCTCCAGAAGCGGGCGAGCGCTCCGAGCCGCAGACGACCGGCAGCGTCGCGACGGCGCTCGCGGCGGCGGACATCAAACTCGAGTCGCGCTACACGGTCGCCTTCATCGCGCATGCTCCGCTCGAAACCCGCGCCGCCCTCGCCGCGTGGAAGAACGGCGCGCTCACGGTCTCCACCGGCACGCAGAGGCCCTTCGCCGTGCGCGACGAGCTGGCCGACGCCTTTCATCTCCCCACCGAGAAGGTGCGCGTCCTCGTGCCCGACACGGGCTCGGCCTACGGCGGCAAGCACACGGGCGACGCCGCCCTCGAGGCCGCGCGCCTCGCGAAGGCCGCCGGCAAGCCCGTGAGGGTCGTCTGGACGCGCGAGGAAGAGTTCACCTGGGCGTACTTCCGCCCGGCGGGCGTCATCGAGGTGAAGAGCGGCGCCGGGCGGGACGGGAAGCTCGCGGCGTGGGAGTTCCACAACTACAACTCCGGGCCGGCCGCGATCGCCGACCCGCGCCTGGCTGCGGTGTTCGAGGCGGCGGCGGCGAGGTTCGGTTGGGGGAAGCAGGAAGCCGGGCCGGGCCGCGGCTTCGGACTCGGCGGCGGGAAGGACAAGGGCGGCTACGTGGCGACGTGCGCCGAGATCGCGGTGGACGAAGCCCGCCGCGTGCGCATCGTGCGCGCCACCGTCGCGTTCGAATGCGGCGCCGTCGTGAACCCGAACGGCCTCAGGAACCAGATCGAGGGGGCCGTCGTGCAGGGTATCGGCGGCGCGCTTTTCGAGGCCGTGCGTTTTCGGACGGACACATCACCAATCCGCGTTTCTCCGCGTACCGCGTCCCGAGGTTCACCGACATGCCCGGGATCGACGTCGTCGTTCTCGACCGCAGGGATCTGCCTTCCGCCGGCGCGGGCGAGACGCCGATCGTCGGCCTCGCGCCCGCCGTCGGCAACGCGATCTTCGCCGCGACGGGAACCCGGCTGCGCGCCCTGCCCCTCGCCCCGGAGGGAATTTCCGGCTGACGTCCGGCCGCGCCAGTTGCCGCGGCTCATCGGGCGTCATAACCTCCGGCCGGTCTGGCGAAAAATGAAAAACGACCGCTCGGATTCGCCCGGGAGTGCACGATGACCGCTCGAGTAGCCGCCTGGGCTGCGCCCTCGTCGAAGGCGCCGCTCCTTCCCCACGCGATCACGCGCCGCGAGCCGGGGCCGCGCGACGTCCAGATCGAGATCCTCTACTGCGGTGTCTGTCACTCCGACATTCACCAGGTCCGCGACGAATGGGGCGGCTCGATCTTCCCGATGGTGCCGGGCCACGAGATCGTGGGCCGGGTGACGAAGGTCGGCGCGGGCGTCTCGAAGTTCGCCGCGGGAGATCTGGCCGGCGTCGGGTGCTTCGTCGACTCGTGCCGCTCGTGCGACCCGTGCAAGCGCAACCTGGAGCAGTTCTGCCAGAAGGGGGCGGCCTTCACGTACAACGGCACCGAGATGGACCGCAAGACGCCGACTTACGGCGGTTACTCGGTCGAGGTCGTCGTCGAAGAGAGGTACACGCTGAAGGTCCCGTCCGGCTTCGAGCTCGCGGCGGCGGCCCCGCTCCTCTGCGCCGGGATCACGACCTATTCGCCCCTAAGGCGGTGGAAATGCGCGCCAGGAAACCGCGTCGGGGTCGTCGGGCTCGGAGGCCTGGGCCACATGGCGGTGAAGCTGGCCGCCTCGATGGGGGCCGAGGTGACGATGCTCAGCACGTCTCGGGCCAAGGAGGCGGACGCGCGGAGGCTCGGTGCCCATGCCTTCGAGCTGACGAACGAGCCCAGGGCGCTCGAGAAGCTGGCCGGACGGTTCGACATCCTGATCGACACCGTCTCGGTCGATCACGACCTCAACGCGCACCTCGCACTTCTCCGGCCGGAGGGGGCGATGGTCGTCCTCGGCGTCCCGCCGCATCCGGCGTCCGTCGCCGGCATGTCGCTGATTTACGGCAGCAAGACGCTGGCCGGATCCATGATCGGCGGCATCGCCGAGACCCAGGAGATGCTGGACTACTGCGCGTCGAAGAAGATCGCCGCGGACGTCGAGGTGATCCCGATCCAGAAGATCAACGAGGCCTACGAGCGGATGCTCAGGAGCGACGTCCGCTACCGCTTCGTGATCGACATCGCGAGTTTGAAGGGGAGCTGAGCGCTCAGCCGGCGCCGTCGAGCACCTCACGCACCTTTCGGGCGAGGGTGAGCGGCGAGAACGGCTTCTGAAGAAACGCGACGCCCGATTCGACGATGCCGTGGCGCACGACCGCGTCGTCCATGTAGCCGCTCATGTAGAGGATCCTCAAGCCGGGGTTGTCCTCCGTCGTGATCCGCTCCGCGAACTCGCGTCCGCTCATCTCGGGCATCACGACGTCCGTTACGACGATGTGGATCTCGCCGGCGTGCGTGCGGGCCGCCTCGAGCGCCTCGGTCCCGTTCCGGGCCTCGATCACCCGATAGCCCGTCGACTCGAGCGCGATCTTCACGATGCGTCGGACCGCATCCTCGTCCTCGACGACGAGCACGGTCTCCGTCCCACGCGGGAGTGCCCCGTGCGTGCTGCTCGCGCCGCGCGTCCGCCGCGGCGACTCCTGCGACGGGAGGACGACCGTGAAGGTCGCGCCCCTCCCCGGCTCGCTCTCCACAGCGATGTCGCCGCCGCTCTGCTTTACGATGCCGTAGACCGTCGCGAGGCCGAGGCCCGTACCCTTGCCGGCCACCTTCGTCGTGAAGAAAGGCTCGAAGAGGTGGGCCTTCACCTCAGGCGGGATGCCGCTTCCGGTGTCCGAGATCGAAATCACAACCCGCGGGCGCCGTGCTCGCTTCCCGGTCTCCTCGAGGTCGACGGAGGCCGCCGGGTCGACGCTCCGCGTGCGGATCGTGATGCGGCCTCCGCGCGGCATCGCATCGCGCGCGTTCACGACGAGGTTCATGACGACCTGCTCGAGCTGACCCGGGTCGACCTTCACCCAGCTGGGGTCGGCGGCCAGGTCGGTCTGCAGGTCCACGTCCTCGCCGATGAGTCGGCGGAGCATCTTTTCGATCCCGGTGACGACCTCGTGCACGTCGACGAGCCTCGGCTCGAGGATCTGCTTGCGGCTGAACGCAAGGAGCTGCCGCGTGAGCGAGGCGGCCCGCTCGCTCGCGGACCGGATGTCCGCCAGGGAGCCGCGCCGCGGGTCGTCCGCGGGGGTGTCGGAAAGGAGCAGCTCGCAGTTCCCGGAGATGACCGTCAGGAGGTTGTTGAAGTCGTGGGCGACGCCGCCCGCCAGCTGCCCGACGGCCTCCATCTTCTGCGCCTGGCGGAGCTGCTCCTCGAGGCGCACGCGGGCCGTGGCGTCCCGGCCCGCGGTGTGCATCAACCGCTTGCCGCCGACGACGACTAGGCTGTTGTTGAACTCGACCGCCACTTTTCCGCCGTCCCTCCTCCGGATCGGCGCTTCCGACAGGATCTGCTCGCCCTCCAGGATGCGGCGATGAAAGGCTCGGTACGCCGCGAGATCGGGATCGTCGTGGAGGTCGGGAATCGTCATCGCCAGCAGCTCTTCCCGGGAGAAGCCCGTCAGCTCCGTCGCCGCGCGGTTGACGGCGACGAAGCGTCCCTGCTCGTCGCTCAGGAACACGGCGTCCCGCGAGCCTTCGAAGATCTGGCGCTGCCATTGAAGCGCGTCTTCAAGCTCGGTGTTGAGTCTGACGACGTTCGCCTCCGTCTTCTTGCGCCCCGTGATGTCCTCGATCATCGCGACCGTCCGCGTCGGTTGCCCGGCCGCGTCGCGGAGGACGACCATGTTCACGTTCACCCAGGCGATCGAGCCGTCCTTGCGGATGTACCGCTTCTCGATCCGGTACTCCGGGGCTTCGCCTCTCACGACCTTCCGGAACAGCTCCCAGTCCCGGTCGCGGTCCTCCGGATGCGTGATCTCGGGGACCCGCATCGTGAGCAGCTCGTCTTCCGAGTAGCCCGTGATGACGCACATTCTCGGGTTCACGGCCACCCACCGCCCCGTCGCGGGGTCCGCCTGCGCGACTCCCACGGGCGCAACGTCGAACATGGCGTGGAACCGCTTCTCGCTGACGCGCAGGGCTTCTTCGGTGCGCTTGCGCTCGGTGACGTCGAAGAGGACGCCGAACCAGAGCGTGCTGCCGTCCGCCTCGCGGCGTCCGGCGCTGCGGCCCTCGACCCAGACCTCGCCGTGGGGGCTCCTCACGCGGAACTCACCATGCCAGGGCTCAAGCGTCCGGTGAGCCGCCAGAACTTCGTCGAGAAGAGACTTCCGGTCGTCCAGGTGCACGCGGGAAAACGCGGCGCCTCCGCGTTCGGCGACCTCGCCGAGCTGGACTCCGAAAAGGTCCTGGAAGCCGGAGGAGACGATGGGAAACTGGTACGTGCCGTCGGGCCGGACCCGGAATTGGTAGATCACGAAGGGTGCGTTCGGGGCGATTTCGGCGAAGGCCCTTCCGAGCGCGGCGTCGGCCGACGAAAACCCAACGTCGCGCGACCCCGCTACGCGGTCCATCTGGACTCCCTAGTCCATTTATTAGACCCTCTGCGAGGGTAGCCGGACATGATGCAGCCGCCTCAGCAGAGTGCACTTCGACTCGACCTTCGGCTCGTCGCCCTGCTCTTCGGGCGAAACGTGGGGCCGGCGGGGCGTGGAGGATCACTGCCGCTCGGTCGAGAAAGCCGGGGAGCACTTCCACCCGTGGGGGATGGCCGAGGAGAACCGCGCGATCTACCTGTGCCGCGGCCTCCGCCACACGCTGGCGGAGGACTGGACCCCCGACTTCAAGCACTGGAACTGAGGACTACCTGACCTCTTCCAACCGCCTCCAGGACGCCCATGTGATCTTCCAGCTTCCCTTCTCGAGCTCGAGCCGCAGCTCGAAACGCCAGCGCGATGTACGGGGCAATAGGCCCTCGAGGCCGGAGACGGCGCGGGGCTTGCCCGACATCCCGACCCTGAACGTCGCGCGCGCGGCCTCTAGGCCCCTTTCGATGGCCACGTCCGTGAGGGTCAGCGAGATGCTCTCGTAGGCCGCCAGAGTGCGACGGAGCAGATCGGCGGCGTCCGCCTTGCCGCCCCCATCCGCGTCGCGGAAGCCTGCGGAAAGACACCCGGCGACCGCTCCGGCATCGCGCGACTCGGCTGCCGCGGCCACGCGGTTGACGGTCTCGCGCACCGGATCGCGTGCCTCGCGGCCGCAGGAGGTCAGCAGTGTCACGGCCGCGGCCACGATGAGGCGCTTGAACACGGCGCCCTCGACGTCCTACTTCGGCGGAGCTCGGCGGGCCACGACGCTGTTGCCGTCGTTCGAGGTGTTGTTGACGTTGACGGCGTAGCAGTAAGCGATCAGCGACGCGTCGTTCGCCGTCTGGCCGAAGAGCACGATGATGTCGTCTCCCGTGATCGGAACCGGCAGCTGCTGCCACGAAACGGGAAGCAGGTTCAGCGTGGTCGAGCTCCTGGTGAGATCGCCCCCGTTGAACGCGAAGAAGTCGACCTTCACCGACGACGCGATGGGGGCGAGGCTCAGGCAGCCGAAGTTGGCGCGGTTGCCGGCGTTGTTCTGGATGCCCGCCGCCACGAAGATCGCGCCCGGGGCGTCCGCGGGCGAGACGATGGCGTCGTCGGTGAGAATCCCCGTGACGGGCGTGGAGAATCGCCCGTTCGGGCCGTCGACGTAGACCTCCACGATTGCGATGAAGGGTTTGGACGTGTCTTCGGTGAGGACGAGCCCTCCGCCGCCGGTGTAGTCGAAGACGTCCTGCAGGAAGTTGTCCCAGCGCCGGAAGGAGCCCGCGGCGAGCGGCGGGAGGTTCAGGACGCGCGGGGAGACGACCGTCGTCAGGAGCTGCGCGTGGATCGTGATGTCGAACGCGTTGGGGTTGTAAAGCGTGACCTTCGTCTTGAAGAACGCGTCGAACAGCCCCAGCGTGTTCGCGACGGACGGGAAGACGTAGCCGCCGCCGACCAGGGCGCTCGGCTCGCGGCCGGATTCGGCGCGCGCCGGAAGGGAGAGTGCCCCCGCCGCAATCAAGGCGAGCACGCCGGCGGCCGCGGGCGAAAGGCGACGGAGCGAATACTTCATCGTCATACTCCTGAAGACCCGGGAACCTTGCGCGGTCTGGGTGCATGATTATGCGCCGGGCGCGCGCTTCGCAAGGGAGCGCGCGTCTCTCGGCCGAGCGAGGAGGAACCATGCCCGAGGGCCCGGAAGTCGAGACCGAGAAGCTGCACGAGGCCATCCAGGAAGAGCTGGAGCATGACGGCGGCTCGTTCCTGAAGCGGATCGCGCTCACGACGGCGCTTCTCGCGGCGTGCGCGGCGATCGCCGCGCTGCGCGCGGGTGCGACCGTGAACGAGGCGCTCGTCCTGAAGACCGAGGCGACGCGGTTACAGGCCGAGGCGTCCGACCAGTGGGCCTATTACCAGGCGAAGGGTCTGAAGGCCGCGGTGCAGGAGGCCTCGGCCACGGCGTGGCTCGCGATGGGCAAGGAGCCGCCCGCGAAGTACCTCGACGAGCGAAAGCGCTACCACGACGAGCAGGCCGAGATCAAGAAGAAGGCCGAGGAGAAGGAGCACGAGCGGGACGAGAAGTCGAAGGAGGCCGACCACCTGCTGCACGCGCACCACGGCTTCGCGAACACGGTCGCGCTCTTCCAGGTGTCCATCGCGCTCGGTGCCGTGGCCGCGCTCACGCGCAACAGGCTCGTGTGGTTCGGGTCGATGGGAGTGGGGCTGATCGGCCTCGCCTTCTTCGCGAAGGCCTTGCTGGGCTGAGAATCGCCTCAGACTGTCCCGCAAGGAGAATGAACATGAATCGGTCGGAGCGGTTTTTCCTTTCCGCGCTACTCGGGCTCGCCCTCGCGGCCCGCTCGGCCGGCACCGCGGTCGACTCGATCGCGGTGGACGCGAAGAGCCCCGCGTCGCCCGCCGCCCTCAACGGCCGTTCGGTCGCGGATCCGTGGGACGAGACGAACTCGGTCGAGGTGGTCTTCCACTACGACCTCGATTCCACGGTCACGGGCTTCGTCAGTGTCTCCACGGGAGTGCCGCCCAATCCCTCCCACACGGGCGTCGAGACCGTCTTTTCGATCTCGAAGGACGGCAAGGGCAAGGGAACGAAGCGATTCTCGATCCTGTGCGAAGGGAAGACCGCCGATTACGAGATCAAGCGGGTGAGGGTCGCGCTGATGACGACCGGCCCCGTGGGACCCGTGACGCTCGCTTCGAAGTTCCTGGACGTGGACTACACGTTTCAGTGTCCGGCGAAGCCGCTCCCCCGTGCGGACAGCCTCCCCGCTGTCCCCACGGGCGGGCAGGCGCCCGCCAGCCCGCCCGTCGCCGGACCAGCCGCCGCCAAAGCGGTTGCCGCGGCTCCCGCCGCCGTTCCTCCCGCCGCCAAACCAGCGGCCGTTCCTCCCGCCGCCATCGCTCCTCCCGCCGCCAAACCAGCGGCCGTTCCTCCCGCCGTCGCTCCGGCCGCCGCCAAACCGGCGGCCGACAAGCGGCCGAACATCGCGCCCGCGGCGCTCTTGCTCAACATCTGGGGTAGCGACCCGGCAAAGCTCCACAAGGTGGACTCGAACGCCACCGTGAAGCTCACGGCGGCCGAATCGATCACTCCGAACGGGGGCGACGGGCCGTGCGCCTTCAACGTGGAGTATTACGAGAAGGAGACGAACGGCGTGGCGACCTTACCCTTCAAGAACAGGATCACCTCCGACGATGACGTGCGCGCCACGACCGGGCCCGACGCGCTAGGCGCCTCGGAGGCGAGGGCCGTCAGGACGCAGCCGCTCCTCGACACCGGCGCCCATGGCCTGAAGCTCGTGCTCGACGCCGACGGAAACGTCTCCGAAACGAACGAGGGCGACAACTCCCTCTCGATCCGCTACGTGCTCGCGGGCAGGTGTGGGCCGGCGGCGACCCCTGCTCCCGCGGCCAATTGACCGCGATCCGCCTCCTCCTCAGAACGCCACGCGAAGCGTGAGAAGCCCCTCGTCCGGGTGGAGAACCCCTCTCCTCGTCGTGGCCTCGTTGCGCGAGTACTCGACCGTGAGGTCGAGGCCGCGCACGATGCCGAGCCGGAAGCCGAGGTCGAATTTGCGCCAGTCCCACCCGACGGACGGCTCCACGGAGCCGGGCGACGGATCGAAGAGGTTGTCGATGTACGAGGCGCGCAGCGCGGGCTCGATCCAGTTCACGACGGACTGGTCGCCCGACGCGAAGAGCCCCGGCAGCGGGATGCGTACCGAGAGCTCGGCCTCGTAGCCCTCGCGCCCGAGGCCCGCGATGGACTGCTTCACGCCCTGCCCGAAGAAGTGCACGGGGCCGAAGCGTGCCTCGAGGTTGACGCCGTACTCGCGCTTTTCGGTGCCGGAGACGGGCAGGGAAAGACCCTGCAGCAGGCGAAGGTCTCCCGAGATGAACGTACCGCGGAGCGACACGCGGTCGGCGAGGCCACGCCGGAAGTACCAGCCGAGGATCTCGACGCCTTCGCGGCGGTTCTCGCCCCAGTTGAAGCGCAGACCCATGCCGCCCCCGACCTGGAACCGGCCCGAGAGGCCCGCGTCGGTCGCCATCGTGTCGTACAGGATCGGGAACCCGGAACCGTAGACGGCCGGCGCCGTGGAGCCCGCGGCGTGCTCAGGCGTGCCGTTGTCGCCCGCGAGGGCGTTGACGTCACGGTAAAAGAGCGGCGTGCCGCCCGTGGCGCTCGCGCGCCAGTAGACGTGCGGTCCGAACGAGCCGCCCGCCTCGGCGCCCGTCTCCTCGAAGCGGTTCACGGCCGTGCCCCACAGGCCGTAGCTCTCGAGACGCCGCGCGATCTGCTTCGAGAAGCGCGGCGCCTTGCCGAGCTCGAGATACGCGGTAGTGCCGGGCATCTCCTTCAACGCTTCCCACTTCTTCCCGAACCGCACGAAGGCCTCGCGGAGCTGAATGCGGTCGGCGCTGGAGGTGGGGTTGCGGTTGTAGAGATCGAGGAAGTGGACGACGACGCGCGCAAGAAGATCGGACGTGAGGTCGCCCTCGGCCGTCAGCGCGATGTTCGAGATCTCGGCCGAGGTGTGCGGCGAGACGGTCTGCAGGACGACCGGGATCGGCGCGCCCGTGTTCGCCACGGGGAAGTCGAGGGAGGTCGACGTGCGCGCGTTGACCTTCATCTCCACCTTTAGCCGGAACGCGCCGGAGTCGGTGGCGAGGGCGCCCGCGCCGAGCAACGAATCCTGCGCGCGCGCGGCAGGCGCGCGCAGGAGGACGAACGTGAGAACGATCGCTCGAGGAACGCGCCGCACTGGAACCTCCCGACTCTCCGGGAGATTCTACGGGGGTGTCTCGAACTGCTTCCTGAGCGCGGTGATCTGGCGCTCGGAAACCTGCTCTTTCGGAAGGGCCTCGGCCCAGGCCAGGGCGTCCTCGCGCGTCTTCCTCGCCGCCCGAGCGTCCCCCTTTTTCGCGTAGATGTCGGCGCGCGCCTGCAGGAGGACGAGCTTCCGCGGGCCGTACGCGAGCGCGAGCGCGCGGTCGGACGCCGCGAGGGCCTCGTCGAACTTCTTCAGGGCGCGGTACGCGAGGGTGAGGCGCGCGGGCGGGTTGTAGTCGCCGGGAAAGTCGCGCTCGGCCGCCTCGAGCATCGGGATCGCGCGCTCGGGCCGGCCCAGCTCGAGATACGCCGTCAGGCGGTGCGCGTCGAACGCGGCACGGGCTTCGGGGGTCTTTCCCTTCGCGGCCTCGGCCTCGAGATACGCCGCCCATACCTCTACGATCTTCTTCTTGCCGGCCGCGTCGTTCACCGAATCCCGCTCTTCCGCGAGCGTCTGGTAGAGGCCCGAGACGTCATCGACGGCGAGGCCGGCGCGCTCTCCGCCGAGAACCTCCCGCGCATCCGCGGCGAGAGCCTGGAGGAGAGCGGCCTTCCGGGGCGCGTCCTTCGGAAGCGAGACTGCGCAGTCGAGGCCCGATCCGGCCACGTTCGCGGCCGAAGGCGAAAAGCGGAGGTTCGGGAAGGCGTCTTTCGCGGCCGACGCGCACGGCTCCGGCTGGCGGCTCGCCGAGAGCGCGAAGAGGAGCGACTCGACCGCGCGAGGGTAAGACGGCGAGGACGTCGACATGCCCTTCAGCGCGGTTTGGTACGCCTCGGCTGCTTCCTTGTTCTGCCCGGCCGAATAGAAAGCGTCTGCCTTCGCGAGCCATTCGTCCGGCTTTCGGCCCTCGCGGTCACCCCCCGCCGCCAGGGCCCCGTCGTCGAGGATGCGCTGGAGCTGCGGCACGGTTGCGCCGCCGACGTAGCGCAGGACGACCTTCTCGGACGCGGGGTCGATCACGTAGAACGAGGGCCAGGCCTGGACCGGATACTTCGCGAGGAGGGCCGCGTTCTCCCGCTTCTCGGTGTTGATGGAGAGCCAGACGAACCGTCCGGCCTGCCGCCCGAGCGCCTTGTCGGTGAAGACGAAGGCCCTCACGGAGCGGCACGTGTGTCACCAGGGCGCCCAGGCCTCGAGGAGGATTGGCTTGCTCTCTGCGCGAGCCGTGGCGAGGGCCCGCGGAAAGTCGTCGGCGATGAAGGGAAGGATTTCTTTGTCGGCTTGTCTGACTGAGGAGGCGGCGCCGGGCGATGGGACGGCAAGAGACGTGACGACGATCGCCGCCGAGAGGGTCATTCGCATGCCGGAACTATACGGCGGGGCCGGGTCGGGGTTGCGTCAGCGAATGGCCGCGAGCGCCTTTTCCGTCTCGGCGAGGAGCGCCTCGGGCCCGACGGGCGCGCCCGTGGCCTGCGTCATCCAGAGGTCGGGCGCGATGTTGCCCAGCCTGGCCATGCGCTCGAACTCGGGTCCGATCGCTCCGGTTTTCTCCATCTGCCGCTCGATCTGGAACGCGATCATGTGGCCGATCGGATAGTCCGGCAGGTAGAGGAACGAGTCGATCATGTGCGAGTAGACCGCCAGGAGCGTGACGTCCTTCTCGCCGAGGACGCTCGCGAAGAAACGGTTCCACACGTCGCGCGCGATCGCGAGCGTCGCCTTCTTCAGCTCGGCGGGCGTGGCCTCGGGGTGGTCGTACATGTAGTGCCACACGCCCATGTCGACGAGGGCGACGCCCGCGATCTCGTACGTGCCCCAGAACGCGTCGAGCGTCTGCTGCGCGCGCGCCTCGGCCGAGGGCTTCGCGAGGCCGAGCAGCTCGAGGTCGTGGCCCTGGAAGACGAACGCCAGCGCTTCGGTGAACGCCGTGTTCGGTACGCCCTGAAGGAGCGGAAAGTCGATGTCGTAAAGGGAGAACGTCTGCTCGACGTTATGCCCCATCTCGTGAACGGCGATGTTGTAGCCCTTGTAGTTCATGCCGTCCTTCTCGACGCGCGTCCTGAGGTACGCCTTGTAGCCCCTGAGGCCGGCGCCCGACGCGTGACCCGAGCCGCGCGCGGGATGAACCTCGATGCGGGACGCGAGGGTCTCGGCCTTCTCCTTCGCAAAGCCGAGCTTCACGAGGATGTTCGGGATGTCCTTCGCATACGCCTCGGGCGTCGGGTACTTCGCGCGCACGAGGGCGTCCAGGTCGGCGGCGGACCGCGCAGCCTGCGGCCGGAAGCCGGGGTACCAGACGTCGACGGGCGAAAGCTCTCGCCCGAGCCGCCTCCCGACGAGGGCCGCCACCTTCGGGACGAGCGGCGACGAGAGCACGTCCTCGAGCATCTTCCTGACCCGCGCTTCGGGGATCTGGCGGTCCTCGTCGAACTTGCGAGCGAGGAACGTAGGCGCCGTCGGCGAGTAGGGATCTGCCTGCTTCACGGCGCGGAAGCACGCGAGAAGCGTCGCGTAGCGGATGTCGGGCTCGGGGCCCGGAGCGGCGTCCGCCGCCGGAACGTCGGCGTCCTCGACGGAGGCGCGGCGCGTTTCGTTCGTGAAAGGGTTCCAGTCGACGTTCGGGTTGTCGACGACGGCGCGCGGAATCGTCTGGTCGACGATGCGCTCCATGACCTTGCGGATGGCGCGCTGCTTCGCGGGCCCTCTCTCGCGGTCGGCGTAGTCGGACTTGATCTCGTCGCGGAGGTTCCAGTGCGAGAGGAGCCGCATCTTCGCCGGAAAAAGGCGCGTGCCCTTCTCGTCCACGAGGTGGTGCATCCAGATGTTGTACGCGGCGATGTACTGGGCCGAGTCGGATTGGGCCTTCGCGATCGCGAGATTCACGCTCGCGGGGATGCGCGTCGCGAACCGGTCGGCGAGGCGCGCCTCGGCCCACTGGCGGCGCGTCCACGTGCCGCCGAGGCGGAGTTTCTCGTCGAGCGTGTACACGGGGAAGTTGAGGAGCGCCGTGAAGGCGAGCTTGTCGTCGAAGAGGTCGTCCGTGACGTGCGCGCCCGGGTCGTAGCCCGCGAGCACCTCGTCGAACGGGAGGATCGGCCCGCGGTCGAGGTCCACGTGCATGCGGAGGTCGCGGCCGGCCTCGCGCATGTGACCGTCGAGCGAGGTGAGCGCGGCCGCGAGCCGCGTGAAGAGCGCGTCGCGCGCCGCCGCGTCGGCCGCCGTGTTCGCCTTCGCGAACGCCTCGAAGGCCGCCGCGTCGCCGTCGGCCGGACGCCACAGCGCGGCGGCCTGCTTTTTCCCGCGAGCCTGCTCGGGCGTTTCGGCGAGTGCGGCAGACATGGCGAGTCCCAGGAGGACGAAGAAGAAGAGATTCTTGCTCCCTCTCATCTGGCTGGCCGGTATCTTAGCGGCTTGCCTCGAAGCAGCGGGAGTCGGCGCTTTTCTTAGAAGGGGAATTAGGGTCCCCCTTTCTAAGAATCTTCAATCTTTTCTATGGCAGCGGGACGGAGGTGATTGCGCCCTCCGCGATGTTGAACGTCGTGCCGCCGCCGCTGTCCAGCGTGAGGACGTAGCTGCCCGGCGCGAGGTTCGCGAGGCGCCTGAAGCCGGTCTGGCCGCTGGCGTCGGCCGTGATCGCGATGCGTCCGTCCGCGCTGAAGAGTGTGTACGGGTAGGGAACGCCCGCCGCGGTCTTCAGCGTCCCGCGCACGATGCCCTTCACGAAGGACTTCGGCCCGACGGCGATGTCGGCCGAGCCGCCCGGTGTGAGGGTGACAGGCACGGGCTGCTGCGAAGGTGCCGACACGCTCGCGAGGTAAACGGTCGCGTAGCCGCTCGCGTTCACGAAGATGGCGTACCCGCCCGGCTTGAGCGACGGGATCTCGCCCGCCCCGTTCGTGTCGAGCGCGATCGAGCCCGTGAAGACGGCGGACTGGTTCACATCGAGGACGCGTGCCATGACGCTGCGCAGCGGCACACCGTAGATTCCGTCCCTCACCTGGATGCCGATTCCCTGCCCGCGCGCGAGCTCGACGGAGACATTCTCGCTGCTGCCGTCGTCGGCCGCCGTGAGGCTGCGCTTCTCGAACTGGTAGTCGGTCTTCTGGGAATTGAGCGTGTAGGCCTGCGGCACGATGTCCGCGAACTGGAAGTGCCCGTTGCTGTCGGTCGTCGTCATGCGCTGCATCGCGACGCTGCCCGTTCCTCCCGCCGAGGCGAGGGAGACGGTGGCGTCGGCCAGCGGCTGCTTCGTGTCGGCGTCCGTGACGACCCCGGCCACCTTCGCCATCGGGAATGTCAGGTCGAGGCTCTGGTCGTTCGTGAGCGAGACGGTCTGCCTGACCTGTGAGCCGCCGCCGGCGAGCGGATCGCCCATGGCGGTGACGGTGTACGAGCCTTCCTGGAGGCCCTGCAGCGCGTAGCCACCGCCCTCGTCCGCGCGCGTCGTCGCCTGGCGGCCGCCGCCGCCCTGCAGGTTCGCGACGACCATGGCGTTCGCGACAGGCTGGCCCGCGCGCGTGACGTGACCGCTCAGCGCGAATCCGACGTCGAAGACGATCTCCGTCTGGAGGACGGGCACGTCGTCGCTCGCCGTGACCTGCTTCGTCGCGCTGCGCGACGTGCCGAGGCCGTCGCCCGCCTGCGCCCGAAGCGTCACCGGGCCCGCCGGCACGCCCGAGACCGCGAAGGTGCCGTCGGCGCCGACCTTCGTGCTCGCGAAGAAGGCCTGGGCGCCCGTCACCATGACCGTCATCCCGCTCCGCATCGTGTCGGGCAGGCCGGATACGGTCCCCTGGATCGTCGAGCCCGCAGAAAGCGAGAGCACGAGGTCGCTCTTCGAATCGCCCGCCTGGAGGACGAACTCCGAGAGGCTGCTCGACTTGCCGTTCATTCCAGCCGACACCGAGTAGCGGCCCGCGCCAAGGTGATCGAAGTGGAAGCGCCCCGCCGCGTCGGACGTCGTCGTCTGGCTGCCCCCCAGGATGCGGCCGAACCCCGTGTCCCCGGCGGCCGAGAGCGCGACCTCCGCGCTCGGGAGGGGCTGGCTCCCGGCCACGACGACGCCGCTCGCGGAGCCGCCGGTCGTGAGCTTGATCTCGACGGTGCCGCCCGTCTCCTTGACGTCGGCCACTTCGCTGCCGTCGGTGTAATCGGGGTTCTTCGCGGTGACCTTCAGGCGCCCGACTCCGATGCCGTCGATCTCGAAGTTCCCCTCCGCATCCGTGGTGACGTCGCCTTCGCCCCCCAGCGCGGCGAGGGGACCGCCACGACCGCCGAATCCGCCCGGGCCTCCGCTGCCCGCCACTTCGTGCGTGATGCTCGCGTTGGCCACGGGACGCCCGGTGCGGGCATCCGTGACGCGGCCCTTGAGGACGACGCCCGGCGTCGCGCGCACCTCGACATGGTCCTTGACGCCGTTCTCCTCGACGACGAGGTTCGCGACGCGCGCCTGCTGATACCCCTTGGACTCGACGACGACGGTCCACGTCCCCGACGGCACGTCTTCGAGCGCGAATGTGCCGTCCTCCGTGTTGACGTCGCGCTTCTGGCCGATCCCCGTCTGCGCGCCCGCGCCGCGCGCGACGAGCCGGATGATGGCACCGCCGCCGCGGTCCGGCTCGTACGAGACCGAGAAGTTCCTGAGCGGCTGACCGCTCCGCGCGTCCAGCGCGGTCCCCGCGATGCGGCCGGTGCCGGCCACCACGAGGTCGACGTTCGCGGCCGGCGCCACGACGCCGTGCTTCTGCGGTCCGAGGCCAACGCCGCCGAACACGGACAGGTCGTAGACCTGGCCCGGCTTCAGCCCTTCGATGACGAAGAGGCCGTCTGGACCCGTCGCGAGGTCGGTGCCCGTGCCCGCGAAGGGCCCCCCGGCACCGGCCGCGCCGCGGCCGCCGGTCCCCACGCGCACCAGGTATCCCTCCGCGCCCTCACCGCTCTTCTTGCGCACGATGCCAGCAATGCTGGCCCCGGGGCCGAGCGTCACGGCCACTCTCTCCGCGCCCGTGTCGGTCACCTTGACGGGATCGACCCGCTCGTTCGCGAAACCGGACTTTCGGACATGCAGCGCGTACTCGCCCACGGACATGCCCGTGATGTGGAAAGTGCCGTCGGCCGCCGTCTTCGTCTTCGGCCGCTGGCTCGGGCCGCCGAGGCGCGCGAAGTTCGCGACCATGCCTCCGGCGCCCGCGCGGAAGTTCACGGACGGATCGACCTGCACTTCGACGTCCGCGATCGGCTGGTCGTTCGCGTCCTTCACGACGCCCGAGATCGTCGCGCCGCGGCGCATCACGATCGCCACGTCGCTCTTCGTCCCGCCCGAAGGCAGGGAAAGTCCGGCGAGGGTCGCGCGCTCGAAGTCGGCGTGGCTCACGGTGAGGCGCTGGTTGTCCCCCGGGAAAAGGCGCGTCGCCTTGAACGTGCCGTCCTGGCGCGTGCGAAACGCCGTCGTCTCGCCGCCGACGCGCAGCATCCTTCGAATCCCCGCGATCGCGTTCTCGCCGCGGCGATTGAGCGTCCCCCGGGCCGCGGGGACAGGAGCGCCGTTTTCGTCGACGACCTTGCCGATCAGAGTGGCTGAAAGCGAGACCGCGACGTCGAGTCGCCTCGCCTCACCGGGCGCGAGCGCGAGCTCCGGCTTCACCCACGGCACGTAGCGCGCCTCGTCGACCGAGAGCCGGTACGTCTGGGGTGGAACGCCCTTCAGGTGGTAGAGGCCATCCGGTCCCGTGCGCGCGAGGCGGGCAAAGCCGTTCGCCTTGACGAAGACTTTCGCGCGCGGGACGACGCGCCCCGTCTTGTCGTCTACGACCTTGCCGTCGAGCGACGCGGGCAGCGCAAGCGTGATCGTGAGCGACTTGCCCTCGCCGAGCGGCAGCTTCACGTCCGGCCGGCTTCCCCAGCCGGCTTCTCCCGCATCGACGACGATCGTGCCGCGCCCGTCGGGCGCGTGCGGGATCGTGAAACGCCCCTCGGCGTCGGTCTCGACCCATCGCGTCGTCGCCCGGGTGCTCTCGAAACGCACGAGCGCGCCTGCAGTGGGCTTCTTGTTCGCACCGAGGACGGCGCCCGTCACCGGATCCCCCGCGAGCGCCGCGATCGGGCGCGGAACCGCGCCCGCCCGGAGGCCGGTCTCCCGCGCCGGCGCGAGCCCGGCCTTCTCGATCGTGATGCGGTTCCCCGTGGCGCTCGCCTCTTCGAACTGGAACCTGCCGTCCTCGCCCGTGACGGCGGTGCGGGTCACGACGCGATACGCGAGGTCGTCGCCGCTTGCGACGCCGGGCTCGAGCGAGACCGCGGCTCCTCCGAGCGGCTTGCCGGAGGCGTCGACCGCGATCCCCGAGAGCTTTTCGCCGTGCGGCAGGATGTGCTCGCCCAGGTCCTCGGTCTCGGCAGCATCGTAGACGCCTTCAAAGAGCACCGGCACGATGCCCGCTCCCTCGGCCCTCACCGAAAAGAGCCTCTCCTTGCCCGGCTCGGCCGGCGGGACCGTGAGCACGAAGGACCCGTCCGGCCCGCTCGTCGCCGAGGCGAAGGGCTTCGGCGCCTCGCCTCCCTTCATCTCACGCCGGGCCATTTCTCCGGGCGTTTCCCAGGGAACCGCGGAGATCGTGACGCCCGGCGCAGGCTTGTCCGCGCGGTCTGCGACGAGGATGCGGCCACGGATCTCGCCCGCGCCCGCCGGAGCCGTCAGGACGAGGGAAGCCACGAGCGGGACGATTCGACTCACGAAAGCCGCTGGGAACTTGACCACGGGGAGATCCTCCACGCCGAATTGACCCTCAGGGGGGTCGATTGGGAAGCAGCGAGCAACTCCAGGGCCATGCGGCTCCGCCGCCACGGGGTCATTCAGAGCAAGACGCCCGCGACGAAGAAAGGTTGCGTCCCGCCGTGGGTCGAGCGCGGGCCCGGGGGAAACATGTGGAACACTATCAGCGGCTCACGAAGGGAGGATTCGTGCCTTCTTGGTCACAGGATCGCGGACACGCGAGGAGACCCGCGTGAGCGCCGAGGAACCCCTGGGCACGCGCCCCGCCTACCGGCTCTGGGCGGCGACGTACGACGTCGAGAACCCGCTCACGACGATGGACTCGCTTGCCGTGCACTTCTTCTCGCACGACATCGAGGGAAAGGCCCTGCTCGACGCGGCCTGCGGCACCGCGCGCCGGCTCGTTTTTCCGAAAGGGCACGGGCCGAAGAGCGCCTGCGGTGTGGACCTCGTCTTCGAGATGCTGGCCGCCGGCCGCCGCGACCCCGCGCGGCCGCGCACGACCGCCGGCGGCGACCTCAAGGCACTGCCCTTCGGCGCGGAGCGCTTCGACGTCGTGTGGTGCCGGCTCGCGGCCGGCCATCTGCTCCGGATCGCGCCGCTCTACCGGGAGCTCGCGCGGGTTCTTCGCAGGGGCGGGTACACCGTCGTGACGGATTTCCACCCGGACGCCATCCGGCGGGGCCACGCGCGCGCGTTTCGCGACGCCTCGGGAGCCGCGCACGTCGTCGAACACGTCGTGCACGATGTCGCCGCCCACGAAGCCGCCGCGCGCGAGGCGGGTCTCACCTTCGACGCCTCGGGCTCGCTCGGCGTCGGCGCGGAGGTCTGGCCCTTCTACGAGCGCGCCAAGAAACTCGACCGCTATGCGAAGGACGCGGGCCTGCCGCTCCTTCTCGCGCTGCGCTTCTCGAAATGAGGATGCCGGAAGATCACTTCCAATGGCCCTCGACCCAGTACCAGCCGTCGCGGTGATGCCTCCACTTTCCACTCACCCACACGGCGCGGGGGTGGGGAGCGCGGTCCCAATGGCCCGGCACCCACGCGTAGACGCCGTCACGCCACGCGTGATAACCCGCGATCCAGACGTGGTCGGGTCCCGGAGCGCTGCTCCGGACCTCGACGAGGGTCGCCGGCGGGGGCGTGCGGATGTAAACGACACCCCGCGGAGGCGCGACGACACAGGCGCCGAGCAGAAACGTCGCGAAAGCCGCAGCCGCCGGTAAACACATTCGGAATGAGGGTCTTCGAATCATGATCTTCTCCTCGCGGAATTCCGCCCTTCGGCATGGGGCTCGCACATGTCGTGCCATGTACACTCATAAAGACGCCCGTTTGGCGTCTCGGCACACCCACATGAGACGACGTATCGAGGTCCGCGGTTGGCGCGCCCGCGTCATTCCCGTGGCGCTGCTCACGACTTTTCTGACGGCTGCGCCCGGGCGCGCGGGCCTCGTCTTCTCCCCCGTGGAAACGCTCCCAGGCGCGGACGCGACCGCGCTCGCCGGAGGCGGCGCGACGCTCTGGGCAGCGACGCCGCGCGGCGTGTGGCGCCTCGAAGGAGGCGCGTGGACTCTCGACGGGCTCTCGGCGCGGACGGTCTCGTCGATCGTCGTCGCCGATACCGTTTACGCGGCCGACGGCGAGCAGGTGTGGCGGCGCGGGGTCGACGGGACCTGGACCCCGGAAACTCTCCCCGGCGCAGTCTCCCGTCCCTCCCGTCTCGCGACGGATGGAGCGGCGGTGTGGGCAGCGGGCCTCGGCGTCGCGAAGCGCTCCTCCGGAACCTGGGCGGCGCTCGCGAATCCGGGCGCACTCGTGACCGCGGCGGCCGTCGTGTCCGGCGATCTCGCCGTCGGCATGCGCGGCGGCGCGGCGCAGTACGCCGGCGCGTCGGTCACGCCGATCTCGACCGGGCTTCCGGTCGCGTCCACGGTTCAGGCGCTCGCGAGCATAAGCGGCGCGCTCTACGCCGGCACCGACCGGACGCTCTATACGTTCGCGGGCTCATGGACCCCGGTCCCCGGCTTCGGAACGCACGACGTGCGCGCCATCACGGACGCGGGCGGCACGGTGCGCGTGGCGACCGCCGACGCGGGGGTTCTCTCCCGCGCGGGAACCTGGCTGGCCACGAACACGGGACTCCTCGTCGCGTCGGCGAAGAGCTTCGCGACGCTGGGAAGCGATCTCTACGTCGGCACGGCCGGCGCGCCCATTTACCGGCTTTCCGGGAGCTCGTGGAGCGCGGCCGGAACCGGGCTCTACGCGGCGTCCATCGCCGAGGTGAAGACCGTCATCGGCGAGACGTTCGTCGGCGCGCACGGGGCCGGCATCACCGTGGTCCCCGGGGGGAATTTCGCCCCGGAGGGCTGCGGAGACGTGCGCGCGATGGCGGCCAACTCCGTGAACCTTTTTGCCACCACGAATTGTCATCTTTACGTCTGGCCTCTCGGGCCGAGCGTGTTCAACCCGCCTTCGGTCGTGGAGGACGGTTTGCCCCCGGGCGTCGCCATCAGCTCGCTCGCGGCGGTTTCGGACCTCAGCATCGCCGGCGGCACGCTGAACGCGGGAATGTGGCGGTTCGTGCAAAGCACGTGGTCGTCCGACAACGCGGGCCTACCCGCGAGCGGAAGCGTGCTGACGGCTCGGGAGGTGGGCGGGAAGCTCTACGCCTCGGTGGGATCGAGCCTCTTCGTCCGCCAGGAGAGCGCCTGGCAGGCGTCCACCGGCGCTCCCGCGTTCGTGCAGGCGCTCGGCGGCGACGCGAGCGTCGTTTTCGCGGGGCCGGCGTCCGGCGGAATCTCGTCCTCGTCGGGCGCGTGGCGCAAAGACGCCTTCGGCGCGAACACGGCGTTCGTCTCGTCGTTCGACGCGGACGGCCGTTTCGCCGTGGCGGGCGCGGGCACCGCGGGAGTCCTGCGAAGGACAGGCGGCGGCTGGCAGCCGGAGAACTCGGGACTTCCCGCGGGCGCGGACGTGCGCGTGGTGCGCCGGAGCGGCGACGCCGGTAACCTGTACGCGGGCACGGCGGGTCACGGGCTCTTCCTCGCGTCGACGACCTCGTCCGCGAAGTACATCCCCGTGGTCCTCGACGTGACGGGCGCCACCGGCGCGCGCTTCCGATCCGACCTCACGCTCGGAAACCGCTCGACCGAGCCCGTGACGGTCACGGTGGGCTTCGTCGGCGCACCCGACTTCGCCCTGCCCGCGGACCACGGCTCCTTTGCGGTCTCGCTGGCGCCCTCCTCGGAGCTGCGCGCGCCGGACGCGCTCCAGTTTCTCCGCGACCGCGGCCTCGCGATCACGCCCGGCGCCTCGGGCACCGCGGGCTCGATCTTCGTCGCGGGCGACCCGCAGGCGCTTCCCTCGGACGCGACCGACGCCGTGTACGCCTTCTCGCGCACGTACACGGCCGGCGCCGCCGGGAGCTTCGGCACGTTTCTCGACGCCCCGTCCGACCTCGACGCCGCCGAGGACGAAGGCTCGATCTACGGGCTCCGGAGCATTTCCGGCACATCGCGCTCGAATCTCGCCGTCGGTCACGTCCCGGGCCGTGGCGGCGAGTCCGTGTCGCTTTCCATCCAGGTGTACGACCAGAGCGGCGCGGCCGCGGGCGCGCCGATCCTCACGACACTGAACCCGGGCGAATGGAGGCAGTTCAACGGAATCCTCGGCCTCGCGGGGTTGCCCGATGGCGCGTATGGCTACGCGAAGATCGCGCGCACGCACGGAACCGGAGCGTGGACCGCCTATGGGGTCGTGAACGACGCAAAGACGTCCGACGGCTCGATCCTGCCGCTCTACCGGCCCGGCGGCCTCGCCGCCGCGCGGAGGCTCGTGGTGCCCGTCGTTCTCGACCTGTTCGGCGCCGCTCTGTCGCACTACACCACGGAGGTGACGCTGGCGAACGACGGCGATTTCCCGACGCCCGTGGACCTCGTCTACCGGCCGGCGCCGAACTTCGGGTCCTCGACAGGCGTGCCGGTCGTCACGCTGGCGCTCGCCGCGCACGAACAGACGACGGTCCCGGACGTCCTCGCGTATCTGAGGGCCCACGGCGTCAACATTCCCGACCCTTCGACGGGGCCGCAGGCCGGATCGCTCTCGATCGACTTCCGCAACCTCGGGGGCCTCGACGGGCCGAAGACGGTTGCGCTCGCGCGCACGACGACGCCGAACACGGACGCGGAGACGGGTGGCGCGTTCGGCGTCGCCTACCCCGGAGTCGCGAAAGGCGGCGGCGCGCGCGCGTCGGCGCTCGTGCCGGGCCTCACGCGCGACGCCTCCGTGCGCTCGAACCTCGCCGTGGTCCACCTCGGAGGCGGTTCGGAGATCCCGCTCTCGCTGTCGGTCCGCCTCTTCGACGCGGCCACCGGGCAGGCCGTGGGTAGTCCGATCACCGTCACGCTGCAGCCGGGCGACTGGACGCAGTGGTCGGGCGTCTTCGATACCGCGGGCGTGCCCGCGGGCACGACGACAGCCTATGCGGTGGTCACCCGGGTCGCCGGCGACGACACCTGGCTCGCGTACGGCGTGCTCAACGACGCGGAGACGTCCGACGGCAGCATTCTCCGGATGCTCTCGGCCAGCGAATACTGACCGGGCCGAGAAAGGTCGTCCCGCCGGCCTACACTTACAGAGGAACCGCACCCTTTTCGGCGGAGCGGCTTCGAAGGAGCCTTCGATGACCCACTTCCGGCCAGGCCGCGTCGCGGCCCTCGCGTCGTTCGTCCTCCTTGCGCTCTCCGGCCCGGCGTCCGGCCGCGTCATCTCCTATGCCCCGCTCACCGGGCGGCCCGCCACGCCGGCCGTCCAGAAGAGGACGAACCGACACGCGCTGCTCATCGAACAGACCGGCGGCGTCTTCCTCGCCGGCGGCCCCGCGTGCTGCTACGGGTCGGCATTGGGGCGCCTCGTCCTTCACGACAGCTCGGGGCTGGAAGAGCCGCGGGATGTGACGCCCGGCGGCCTCGACGCCGGTATCGACTTCGCAGCCGCACGTGAGGACCCCGGCCATCCACCTGTTCTCCTGGCGCACACGGCCGCGAGCCTTTCGGCAGGAGAGAATCCCAACGGCCAATTCCGCTTCCTTTTCAGCTCCGACGGGGGCGCGACGTGGTCGGTACTCGCGCTCCCCGCCGCGGGCGCATACGTGCCGTTGTCCGTGGACATCGGCGGCCCGTTCGTGAGGGCGCGCGGCTCGGCCATCCGCGTCGGCACCGCTGAGGCACCTTTCCTCCTCGCGCTTTACGAGCAGAATACCCAGCAGATCGGCCTCCCGAACGCCATCGGCCTCTGGGATGTCTCGGCGAACGGCGGCGTGAGGCGCAGGACTTTCTTTTCGGCCGACAGCACCATCATCGGGATGGACGCCGAGGGGCGGCGCGCACTCGTCACCGGGACCCCGGTTTCCCCGCCAGGACCGAACGGAGGGCCCCCTGCGACACCCGGACTCTACGCCGTGAACGCCGACGGCACCGCGCAGGCGCTCTCGGAACTTCCCGCCAACACATCGTTTTCGGAAGGGTGGATCACTCCGAACGGCCGGGCATACGTGGAGGTCGATACATATGGCGCGTCCGGGGCGCGGCACGCGGTACTCCTCGCCGGAAACGGCGGCCGGCTCGAGATCGCGTCGGCCCTGAATCCGAATCCGACCGACCTCTTCGCCGTCCCGACGGCCGACTTCTCGGGCGCGTGGATCCTCCAGCGCGGCACGGGGCCGACGGTGCTCGCGCTCCACACGCCGGCCGCGGGCCTCGTCGAGGCCTGGCGCGACGTGGCGCGCCCCGAGGTCGAAGCGCTCTACGCGGGCGCCTCGGGGAAGCGCCTTCTCGTGCAGGTCCACCGCCCGCGCCCGCAGGTCGACCAGCGTGTGTTCAGGGACCCCGCGCTCGCCGTGTGGGAGGTCGGAAAGCCCGCGCCGGCCTCGTACGACGAGCTCTTCCTGAACGAGCAGACCATGAAGGCCTTCGTTCACGTGGATCCGGACACGGTCGGGCAGGGCGAGCCTTTCCTGTTCGACTCCGGAAGCCCGTCGCTCGGGATTCTCGTTCCGGCGGGCGGACCGTCGGGCGCCAGCGGCGGCGCGGACGTGATCCAGGAGTGGGGCGTCGTGCGCGGCTCGCTCGTGCAGCGCCTCGTGATCCCGGCGAACGCGCGCGTGGATGGCGCGAACGGAAGCCGGTGGCGGACCGACCTCGTGCTCCGGAATCCGGACGCTCTCCCCGTCGCCGTCACCGTGCGCTTCCTGCCGAACCCCGGCACGGCTTCCGCCGTTCCCGACGCGAGCGTGTCGCTCCCCGGTAACGCGGTCGTGACGGAGAGCGATGTCCTCGCGTCCCTCTTCCAGGTCGAATCAGGCTCCGGAGCCCTTCTCCTGACTCCCGAGATCGGCCGGTCGATCGAAGCGACGAGCCGCACCTTCACGAGCACGCCGGCCGGCTCGTACGGGATGTCGGTGGGCGCCGTCGACGTCTTCGCCGGGATCGGGGCCGGCTTCCCCGTTTCCTTCGCGGCGGGCCTCCTCGGGCCCGGGTTCCGCACGAACGTGCTCGCGACCGACGTGAGCGGGCGCGGCGCGCAGGCGGCGCTCACGCTTTCGGCGGACACGGCCGACCCGACTGCCGGTGCCGGGCTCCTCGCGGCGCCGGCCTGGGGACAGGTACAGGTCAACGATCTCGCCGCGGCGCTCGGCGCGCCGTTCTGGAGAACGGGCTCCCTCCTCGTGAGTCCGCAGTCGGGCGAGACTGTCGTCGGCGCCATCGCGATCGACGGCACGACGAACGACCCGACGTACTTCCCGCCGGACATTCCCGCCACCGTCGTGCGCACGATTCCGGCGATCGTGCACGCGGACGGGGCGCACGGAGCCGCCTTCAGGAGCGATCTCTTTCTCTTCAACCCGGCTGACGGCGTCCGCACCGTGCGCCTTCTCGTCAAGAGCTGGAGCGCGAACGAGCCCGAACAGACCCTTCTCCTCACCCTTCTTCCCCACGAATCGAAGACGATCCGCGACGCGCTCCTCACCGCGTTCGGGAGGACCGGCGTCGCGCGGCTGCGCTTCCAGACGGACACCTTCGCCGACGTCTCGGGCGGCGTGCGCGTGACGTCCCGGACCTATACGGCGGGGCCTTCGGGCGGCACGTACGGACTCCTCCTTCCGGCGCTCAACTCGTTCCAGTCAGCGGGCGGCGGAGAAGCGCTCGAGATCCTCCTGCCGGCGGGCGGAAGCGGATTCCGCACGAACCTCGCGCTCGTCGAGCTCACGACCTCGTTCGTTTCCGGCCCGCCGGTCGCCGTGCGCGTCGAGGTCTTCGATGAGCACGGCCTCCTGCGCGACCGATTCGAGACGCCGCTGCCGCTCGCGGGCGGCGTCCAGACCGACGACCTTTTCCACGGCCGCGGCCTCGGAGACGGACCGCCGTCGGGCCACATCCGGATCTCGCCCGCGGGCGGCCTCGTGGCGGCCTACGCGAGCGTCATCGACAACGGGACGAACGACCCGATGTACGCCGCCGCGCAGCTCGCCGCGAAGGACTGAAGGGCTCTTCAGGGCTCCGGGTCGCTCCGTGCGAGCACGAAGCGCTGCAGGAGCACCGCGACGGCCGCGAGGCACGCCGCGAGGCCCACGAACGAAGCGACGCGGTAGAGCCCTCCCAAGAGCGCGAGGTCGTGGAGGAAGCACTTGAGGATCGTGACGACGAGGAGGACGAGCGCCGCGACGCGCGCCCGGCGGCTCTTCACGAGGAGGCCGGTGACGAGGAGCGCGATCGCGAAGAGCGCCCACGAGAGCGTGTAGGCAAGCCCCTCGGCCAGCGACGACGAGAGGACGTGGAAGGAGGGCGCCTGCCCTTCGGCGAAGTAGTCGGCGATCTCCAGGTTCAGGAGGACGAAGAGAAGCGACGTTCCGAAGGCGGGCAGCAGGCGGACGGCCTCCTCGTACGGACCTCTCTCCGTTCGGCGAAAGAGCCGGAAGCCCGCGAAGAATGACGCCGCCGCGACGGTGTAGACCGCCAGGTACCAGTTCCAGATCGGCGCCGGCGCCCGCGGGTGATAGCTCAGGACGGCCGGGTTGAGCGCGAGACGCACGAACGCGGCTCCAAAGAGCGCAAGCGACCACACGACGAGGCCGCGGTGCGGAATGCGCCCCCACAGCCACGCGAGCGCCGCGCCGAGGAGCGCCCAGCCCAGCGTCAGCCACTCGCGCTCGAACTGGAGGGGAATCGCGACGGTCAGGAACGCGAGCGCCACGCCGGCGACGAGAGCGAGCCGGCCGCGGTCCTCCTCCGGCGGCACGCCGAGCGTCAGGAGGCGCGCGAGGAGCGCCGCCAACCCGAGCGCGAGAGCGAGCGGAAGGAGGCCGATGACGCGGTGGAAACCGCCGTCCTCGAGCGCGACGCGGAAGAGCGGGAAAAGCGCCACGCTCACCAGAACCGCCGAGAGAGTGGGCTCCGACGGGCGCGCGGCGCGCCTGCCGAGGACGATGGGATGGGCCAGAAAGAGAACCCAGATGCCCGTGCCGAAGACGAGCGCCTGACCCCAGGAGTCGTGGCGCGGCGGCCCGAGTCGCCACACGTACGCCGCGAGGACCGCGAGCGCGCCCGAGACGAGCGACACGGCCGGCAGCTCCGACACGGCCGCCACCCCGAAGACGACGACGAGGAAGAGCGCCTGTGCCGCGAGATGGGCCTCGACCGGCGGCGCGCCGGGGGCGAGGGACGTCACGATCCCGGCGGCCTGGCCGAGCGCGAGGCCGACGGCCGCCGCGCGCGCGAACTTGCGCCGGCCGTCCAGGATCCAGGCCGCCGTGCCCCAGAGGGAAATCGCGGTGGCGGCGGCAAGAGCCGCGGCGGGCCAGGGCACGTGCCTGGCGACGAGGGCGAAGACGAGGACGGCGCTCTGTGCGAGCGCGATGGCGCCTGTCTGTACCTGCACCGCCCTCGGGCGCCGAGCCGCGAACGCCGCGGCCACGGTGAGGAGCGCGAGGGCGAAGCCCTCACTCGGGTCGGGCGGCACCGACAGGCCCTCCTGCGTCGCGACGAAGAGCAGAAGGACGTGCCCCAGAAGGCCGAGCGCCGCGAGGCGCGCGTCGAGCGGGGCCGGCTCCCGGATTCGCCCGGCCAATTCGGGCGCGAAGAAGTAGAAGAGCGAAAAACCCATGGCCGCCGTCAGCCCGGGTGCGAGGAGGTCCGGCGTCAGCGACTTCACGAACCACGCTCCGAGGACGGCGAACGTCGCGAGGCCGCCGACTGCGTGCAGGAGAGCCGGCCCGCGGAAGACGGCCAGCGCGAAGAGCCCGGCGTCGAGGACCGCGAGGAAGCCGAAGAGGAGCCCCCAGTGCTCCCCGTAAGCGCCGACGCCCGCGACGTAGAGCGCGAAGAGCGCGGGCAGAGCCGCCGCGACGGCCGCCGTCCTCCCGAAGACGTCTTCCCCCGCGCCCGGCTCTCGGCTCGCGAGCGCCGGGCCCGCGGCGAAGACGAGCGGGAACACGAGGAAGATCCCGGCCGCGAGGCCCAGGTTCTCTCCCGCGAGGAAGCGTAAGGCCCAGCCCCACTGGTAGAACGTCGTGAGAACCAGGCTCGCGACGGACAGGAGCACCCAGCGCTTCCGAAACGCAACCCACGCGAGACCGGCGTTGAGGAGCAGCAGGTACGAGAAGAGCACGACGGGGCGGTCCTCTCCCGTCGACAGGAGCGCGGGCGTCGCGAACCCGCCGAGGAGCCCGAGCGCGGCGATGAAGAGGGAATCGCGCCGCAGGGCGAGGACGACGGCGAGCGCTGCGACGACCGCCATCAGGAGAAAAGCGGGAACGACGCCGACGAGGTTCCACCGGGCGTGCCCGGCGAAGACCGTCGCAAAGAGGATCGCGAGCCCCGCCGCGTCGAGGGCGTTCGCGGTGACCGCGTAACGGCGGGCGGCCTTCAACTCGCAGACGACGAGGAGCCCGGTTCCCGCGAGGAGGCCGATCGCCATCTGGACGGGCGGCGAGAGCCATCCGCGGTCGATCGAGTAGCGCAGAAAAAGGACGGCGCCGATCGTCAGGAAGACGCCGGCGATCCACGAGAAGAGCTTCACGCCGACGAAGCTCTCCCAGTCGACCGCCGTGCGCGCCGCCGCAGGCGGCGCAAGCGGAGGATTTTCTGCTCCCTCGCGGGCCGGTGCGGCGGAGTCATTCGGCAGCGCCGCGGCGGCGGCATCGGTGATTTGCTTAGAAGGGGGAATGAGGAGAGGAGCGAAGGCCACCGGCGGCGCGGGAATGGCGGCCGGCGCAGCGGCAGAAACGTCCGAGACGCTCGCCAATGGCACCGCGGCGGTTCCCTCCTCCCCTTTCGAAGAAATGCCGGACGCCGCCCCTCGCGATGCGTCAGCAGGGAACGAGGCCGCCGCCGCGGCCTGCTCGGCGCCCATATTCACCTTCGAAGAAAAATCCACCGCCGCCCGCGGCGCATCGACGGCAGGCGACGACGTGGGCGCCGCGGGATGAGAGGGAGCAGAGATTCTTCGGACTTCCTCCCGAAGCGCCTTGACTTCCCATTCCAGCAGCTTCACCAGCTCCGCGTCGCGCGCGACGCGTGCATACAGCCACGCGCCGAAGCCGAGGGCCGCGAGTCCCGCCAGGAGCGCAAGCAGGATCACGGCGTCCTCTCCGCGTCAGGCGGTCGCCCTTTTGGGCGCGCAGATCCGGTCGTAGAGGAGCATGAGGATCGTCGCGCCGAAGCCGATCGCCGAGAGCAGGATCCACATGCCCGCGGGGTTTCCCCCCTTGATGTAGTGCTCGATGAGATAGCCCGAGAGCCGTCCCGCCACGAAGGCGCCGATCGCGACGGGCAGGAACGCGAAGCCCATGAACGTTCCGGTCTGCTCCTTCGGCGCGAGGTCCGCGACGTATTCGTAGAAGCGCGGCGCCTGCATGGCCTCGCCCAGCGCGAAGAGAAGCATCGCCACGACGACGCCCTGCCAGCTCTGGCTGAACGCGATGACGAGCCACGAAGCGCTCGCGATCGCGAAACCGCCGGCCATCGCGCGGATCGGGCGGAACTTCTTCATGAGCGCCGTCACCGGGACCGTGAAAAAGATGATTCCGAGAGCGTCGACCGTCTCGAGCAGCTCGAACCGGCCGATCTTCAGGACGTCCGTCACGTAGAACGGGAGCGCATAGAAGATCTGCCAGAACATGATCCAGAAGCCCGAGAAAATGACGAGGAACGCGATGAATCGACCGTTCCGAAAGACGAAAACGGCGTCCGAGAAGACCCGAGAGAACGTGCGGCCCTCGCGCTCTCCCGCGGGCTCGCGGTAGAACAGGGCCGTCCCGAGGACGAGGAGCCCGGCCACGGTCGCCGACATGACGAGGACCTCGGCGATCCCGAGGCGCGTCCTCACCTCGCCGGCCAGGATCGGTCCGAAGAATCCGCCGATGTTCACGAGCGTGTAGTAGATCGAATAGCCGAGGCCCTTCGTCTCTTCGCTCGTCGTGCGCGCGACCGTGCCGACGATGCATGGCTTGATGAGCGACCCGCCGATCGCGGTCACGACCAGCGCGAGCACGACGAACGCCTTCTTCCCGAGGGCGTCGACGAAGGGCTGCCCCGCGGGCAGCCCCGCGAGGCCGATGAGCGTGTATCCGACGCAGAAGATCGTGAAGCACGCGAGAAGGCTCCTCTTGAATCCGAAGCGGTCCACGACGACGCCCGCCAGGATCGGAAGCCCGAACACGAGGAGCCCGTAGACGCCGACGAGGTCGTTCCCGGTCGTCCCGAGCCCAACGGCCCGGTTCAGATAGACGGCGAGGACGGCCTTCGAGCCATAGAACGCGAACCGCTCGAACAGCTCGAGGGTGTTCGCCACCCAGAAATTGCGCGTGAATCCCGTCCGGAGGACGCGGAGGCGCTCGGAAAGGCCCGCGGTTTTCGTGTCTCTCAAAGACCGCATCTTCACGGGGCGGGCGGGGGACGTCAACCGCGTTTCCCCGCGCCGCGCGGTCGAGTAGACTTTCTCCCCGGGAGGAGACCCGCCGCGTGGGCATGTACATCATCGCCGAGCCCTGCATCGGGACGAAGGACACCGCCTGCGTCGAGGTCTGTCCCGTGGATTGCATCCACCCGAAGAAGGACGAGGACGGGTTCCAGGAAGCGACGATGCTCTACATCGATCCGAACACGTGCATCCAGTGCGGAAACTGCGAGCCCGTGTGCCCGGTGAAAGCCATCTTCACGGAAGAGACCATCCCGGAAAAGTGGGCGCACTACCTGCAGATCAATGCCGACCACTTCGCGTGAGCCGGGCGCCCGGCAGGCGCCGCCTCAGTCGTCGTCGCGCGAAAGCAGATAGCCGACGGCGATGCCGATCCCGAGGGCGGCGATCGCCATGACGAAGGCGTTGTCCCGGCCGGCCCGGTCGACGACCTTCCACCGGCGCGCGAGCTCCTTGCGGATGCGCTTTCCCTGAGCGCCGGCGTCGTCCAGGACGTCCTCGACGCGGGCCGCAACGTCCCGCGCGAGATCCTGTCCCCTCTCGCCGGCATCCGAAAGGCCTTCACGCATCGATCCGAGGATGTCGTCAACCCGTGAGCGTGCCATGTTGAGTCTCCCTGCGCCGCGAACGCGGCCCGGCGCCATCTTACTCTGGCGAGCGGCCTCCGTTACACTGCGCCACTCGTGGACTCGCGCGAGCTCCTCACACGGCTCTATCGCGCAGCGATCGCTGCAGTCGACCCGTCGGTTCTCGTTTCCGAGGCCCTCGGGCGCCGCGGCGCCGGGGTCTTCGTCCGCTCCGTGTCGTCCCGCACCCGGCGCGAGAAGTACTCGGCATTCGCCGCCGCATCGGCCCTGCTGAGCAAATGGGACGAGTTCGTTTTCGCGCCCCGGCGCGTGGCCGTACTGGCGGTGGGGAAGGCAGCGGTGCCGATGGCCGCCGCGGCGCACGCGAACCTGGGCACGCGCATCGACGAGATGCTCGTCGTCGCGCCGGAGGGCGCTCCTTTTCGCACGCTGCCCCCCGTCACGCGGACGATCGGGGCTCGCCATCCGTTCCCCGGCGAGAGCAGCCTCGTCGCGGGCGAGGCTGCCCTTTCGCTCGCGTCCTCGCTCGGAAAGGGTGATCTCTTCGTCGTCCTCCTCTCGGGAGGCGGCTCGAGCCTCCTGTGCGCGCCCGCGCCGGGGATCTCGCTCTGGGACAAGTCGCGGACCTCGGAGCTCCTCTTCGCCGCAGGGGCGCCGATCGCCGACGTGAACGCCGTGCGCGCCGTGCTGTCGCGCGTCAAGGGAGGGCGTCTGGCCGCGGCCGCGGGCGCCGCCGACGTGGTGACGCTCGTCCTCTCGGATCTCGGCGACGACGGCTGGCATCTCGTCGCCTCGGGCCCCACGCTGGGCTCGCCGCCGCGCCCGTCCGAGGCGCGCGCCCTCCTCGAACGGTACCAGGTCGCCCCCCTCGTGCCTCCGTCCGTGCGGGCGCACCTCGCGTACGGCCACGAACCGATTCCGTCGCGGTCGGGCGGGCCGCGCTGGAGCGTGCTGCTCGCGGACGTGCGTACGGCGCTCGAGGGGGCGCGCGTCGAAGCGCTGCGCCTCGGCATCGAGCCGCGCGTCGTGCCCGAGCTTCTCTCGGGCGAGGCGCGCGCCGCGGGCCGGCGCCTCGCGTTCGTGGGCGCAACCGCCGGAGATCTCCGGCACGGGCTCTCCACGCTCGCGCGCAAGCGCCACGTGTCGATTTTCGGAGGCGAGACCACGGTCACGGTGAAGGGCCGCGGTCGCGGCGGCCGCAACCGGGAGGTCGCGCTCTCGGCCGCCCGGGAGATCGCGGAGGTTTCTGGCGTGACGATGCTCTGTGCGGGGACGGACGGCGTCGACCACGAACCCGACGCAGCAGGCGCCTTCGTCGACGGCGAGACGCTCGCGCGCGCCGAGGCGCTTGGACTCGATCCGGCACGCGCGCTTCTCGACAACGACACGGCTCCGTTCTTTCAGGCTCTCGGCGACGCGTTCTCCCCCGGACCGACCGGCACGAACGTCGGAGACGTCGCGTTCGTGCTCGGCCCGCCCGTCGCCGAGGGCGATTCGGCCGACATCCTCCAGCCGGCATAAGATTCGCGAAGGAGAAGCGGAAGCATGCCGGCTGTCCTGACCGTCCGCGAGGAGGGCGAGGCGCGGCGTCACGTCATCGAGCAGCAGGCCGTCATCGGGCGCGACCTCGACTGCGACATTCCCCTCGCGAGCCGTTCGGTCTCGCGCCGCCACGCCCTCGTGGAGAGGACGCCGGTCGGCTGGGTCGTGCGCGACCTCGGCAGCGCGAACGGGACGTGCGTGGACGGGGCGCGCATCACCGAGGCCCCGCTCGTCTCCGGCGCGGCCGTGCGCTTCGGCGACGTCGAGGCGCTCTTCAAGATCGGGTCCCGCGAGTCGACGAGCGCCGAGCGCCTCATCTCTTCGCTCTCCATCCCGCCCGTGCACAAGGCGCGCCCGGTCGCCCTGTTCGTCGCGACGATCGCGGGCGTGATCCTGCTGGCTGCCGCCGCGATCTGGGCGCGCTACTGCGACCGCGCGCCGGCCGGGGCAAGCTCCGCGGCGGGAGCCCCGGCCCTCGTCGGGAGCTGACGAGAGGGCGCGTCACGAGGCGAGAAACGAGAGCAGCGCCCGGTAAGCGGACTCGCTGCAGAGGTTCATCGGGATCGTCTTCCAGGCATACAGGACGGAGAGAGGGGCGAGGACGGCGAGCACCGCCGCGGCGAGCCGCGGCCGGCTCCAGACGTCGCGCCACGCCACGACCACGGCGAAGGGAGCGACGGTCAGGTAGTAGCGGGAAAGGTCGCGCTCCCTGAGCAGTGAGAAGAGTGCGACGTGCGCCGCGATGAGGCCCGCCTCGATCCGGTTCCCCTTCGCCCAGAGCCGCGCGGCCGAGAGCACGAAAAAGAGGTGCAGGGCGAGGAGCATTTCCGCCGTCTCCCAGTCGTTTCGGGCGGCCATCTCGCCGATGAACGCGAACGGGGGACACAGGCGGCCCGCTCCCCCGGCGCTCTCGGCGTGGACGTGCAGGAGCGCGAAGAAGTCGCCGAAGAGAAAGCGGTACCACGAGAAGAGCAGGAGCAGCGGAATGGCCGCGAGCGCTCCTCCAAGAAGCGCGGCCTTCACGCGGCCCGAAAAGAGGAGCGCCAGGCAGAGGACGAGAACGACGAGGACGCCGTTCGTGCGCGTGACGGTCGCGAGAGCCGCCGCGAAAAGGGCCCAGTCCACCCGGCCCCGGCGCCAGGCCAGGACCGCCAGGACGACGAGGAGCGACATGAGCGCTTCGCTCGCCCCCAGCGCGCGATAGAGGAACATCCGCGCGGGCAGAAAGAGGAACGCGAGAGCCGCAAAGACGGCGGGGATCTCCGGAACGGCCTCCTTCGCGTACACGACGAACGCCGAGGCCGAGGCCGCGGCGAGAAGCCCGGTTGCGAGGAAAAGACCGGACTTCCAACCTCCGAAAAGCGAGCACGCTCGAAGGACGAGCGGGTAGAGGGGCGTGTGCATGGCGAAGTAGGACGGCGAAAGCGCATATCCCGGGAGGGGGTTCTCCACCGAGGGGACGTAGAACGCTTTGGCGACGACGAGGTAGTTCGGGCCGTCGAAGTGGCGCACGACGACGTCCATGCGCGAAAGGAACGGCCCCCAGGCGACCACGAGCGCGATCACCGCGAGGAGAGCCGCGAGGACAGGCGCACGCCGGGACACGCATAAGCCTAACATCGCCCCTGCGGCCGTTTCCCGCGCCCGGCGTCGCGCGCGCGACGTCCCCGGCTCGCCCGGGAGAAGCGTCAGGGCTCGACGGGCGAGATCCGGCGCTCGACGCGGAAGCGGCCCTCGCCCGACGGCTGAAGGACGAGGAAGTCCCCGACGTAGCCCGGCGCGAGGGATGGCCCGCCCCCGAGCCACGTCTTCGCCTCCGACGAAAGGTCGCTCTCCGACAGCGTGAGAAGGCCCTCTGCCGTGACGCGTCCGCGCGCCGCGAGGCCGGCGAGCGTCTTTTTCCAGCCCTCCTCGCCTCCCGGCGGAGCGACGACGAGAAGGCGGCCGGTCAGGTCGATCTCCGTCTTTCCGAGAAACTCCGTCAGGTCGCCCACCTCGAGGACGCCTCCCTGCGCCCCGTGTGGAGACGGACCCGTGAAGCGAGGCCGCGTGGGCGCGACGTTCAGGCCCACGTCCGCGAAATAGGGTGGAAGGCCGCCGCCGACGACGATGCGCGCGTTGCGCACGAGAACGTCGAAAAGACGGTCGGGCGTGTTGAGCGGGATCGCGTCGTACGCCTTCGCGTCCACCTTCGCGAGCGAGCCGTCGGCGAGCGCGTGAAGCGTGCCGAGGAGCGCGACGAAATTCAGCCGCACGAGCGTGTGCGCCTCGTCCGGCCCGAAAAAACCCCCCGACTCGATCAGGAGCGTGGGCGTGCCCCACCGCGTCATCGCGTCCCCGAAGGCGCGCGCCGTGTAGCCCATGTCGTAGCGGGCCACCCGGTCCTTCGCCCACGGCTCGAGAAGCCGCTGGACGAGGACGGCCATCCGCATGGTCGTCCGGCGCCCCACGTTCACGGTGAACGCGTCGTCGAACGGAACGGAGAGAAGCGAAATCGCGACTTGCCGGCCGTGCTTCCCCGCCGTGACGTTCGGGCTGTGGTTGTGGAGGTTGTACCCGACGGAGGGTTTCAACCGGTCGCGCACGGACTTGAGGAAGCGTCCTTCGGGGGTCTGAAGGCGCACCGCGTCGCGGTTGATGTCGATGCCCTGCGCGTTCGTGCGGCGCGTTCGCTCGGCTCCGTCCGGGTTGAGCATCGGGATGATCGCCAGCGTGAGACGCGAGAGGAGGCGCTCCGTGTCAGGTGTCTTCCGCGTCCTCCCGAGGTGCTCGAGGACATCGAGGAGCGCGCTCGTCGCGGTCGGTTCGTCGCCGTGCATCTGCGACCAGAGGAGGACCGTCGTCGGTCCGCCGCCGACGAGGACCAGGGGGATGTTTCGTCCCTCGGCCGAAACGCCTTCCTCGGCGATCGAGAGAAGCCCGGGATATCGGGCGGCGATCGCGGCGAGCCGCTCGCGCAGCCCCCCGTGCTTGAGGGCGAACGGCGAGAGCTCGACCGTGTGCGGCCACGCCTCCCAAAGCGCGGACGCGTTCGCGCCGGCACCGCGAGCCGGCCGTGCGCCGAGGCCGCCCGCGAGGACCAGACCCGCGAGGGCGCGGCGCCGCGTCATGGCGCGATCTCCGCTCGCGCGCGCGCCACGCGATGGCGACCCGCCGATTTCGCCGCGTAGAGCGCATCGTCGGCCGCCTGGCGCCAGGCATCCACGGTCATGCCTTTGACGAAGCCGGCCACGCCGGCGCTGAAGGTCACGTGAAAGGCGGACGGGCCGGCGCCGCTGTGCGGCATGACGGAGAACTCCTCGAGCAGGCGGTTCATGAGCCGTTCGGCCTCCCCCGCGGTCAGGTCCTCGAGGATGACCGCGAACTCCTCTCCGCCGAGCCGCCCGACGAGGTCCGAGCCGCGCAGCCTCCTCCTGAGGAGCGCGCCCAGCGCGGCGAGCACGCGGTCCCCGACGGGGTGGCCGTGCCGGTCGTTGACCGCCTTGAAGTGATCGAGGTCGATGAGGATGAAGGACGCTCCCTTTCCGGGAGCGCGCGCCTGCCGGAGGAGCGCCCCGCGCGCGCCCTCGAGGAAGGCGGTGTGATTCAGGAGCCCCGTGAGCCCGTCCCGGCCGAGGAGGCTCTTCAGGAATTGCGCGCGCTCGATCCGGGCCGCGACCGTGGAGAGCAGAAGCGCCGGGGCGACCGGCTTGGCGAGATGGTCGTCGCCGCCGGCACGGATCATCTCGATCCGCGACTTCTCGCGACTCTCGGCCGTCAGGAAAACGACGGGCACGGCCGCGTACTTCTCGTTCTGCCGGAGAAACCGCACGAGATCGTAGCCCGAGAAGCCCGGCAGGTTGATGTCCATGAGGACGAGATCGGGCGTGAAGCCGATGGCCTCCGCCTCGAAACGCGCCGGGTCGGAGCAGATCCTGACCGCGTATCCCGCCGACTCGAGGACCGCCTTGACGAAGGCGGCGTGATCCGGGTCGTCCTCGACGGAGAGGATGCGCGGCGCCTCCGCCTTGTTTCGCTCGAGAAGCTGCCGGAGCCGCCGCGTGAAGAGCTCCCAGTCGACGGGCTGCTCGAAATACGCGTCCGCCCCGCAGCGGATCGCCTCGACCTTGTCCACGAAACCCGCCGGCGCGCCCACGACGAACGCCGCCGGACCCTCGCCCCCCGGCATTCCGCGCAGCCTCTCGACGAGCGAACCGCCTTCCCCGCCGCCGAAGCGCATGTCGACGACGAGCACGTCCGGAACGCGCTGAAAGAGGATCGCCCTGGCGTCCGCGAGGTCCGACGCGACCGTGACCATCATTCCCTCCCGATCGAGCTGCGAGGCAAGCGCCGCCCGGAGCTCCGCGTCCTCGTGCGCCACGAGAATCTCGATCACCCGCGCGCGAGCCGGAGAGGACTCCGCCCCGGCCGCCGCCGCCGCGGTGCCCGGCTCCCTCTCGGAAAGCGCGGCCTCCGCGCGGAACGCCTCGCGGATCTCCCCGACCAGGTCGCGCCACGTCCGGACCTCCTCCGGCGTCGGCGGGCGCGAGGCCTCCGCGACCGCGTCGCACGCAAGCTCGCCCTGCATGCCGAGGACGCTGACGCGTGGGAAGCCGAACGTCGCTCCCGTTCCGGAAAGCCCGTGGAAGCGGAGACGAACGTCGGCGAGACTCCCGGCGTCCTCCGGCTTCGCGAGGAGCTTGTCGAGGGCGCCATCGATCGCCGCGAGCCGCTCTCCCGCGCCCTCCGCGAACTGCCCGCGCAGCTCGCGAAAGGTCCGGCGCCAGGACGAGTCCACGCTCAGCCCGCCCCGAGGATCGCCCGCACGTTCGCGGCGAGAGACATCGGGTCGAACGGCTTCGCCAGGACGCCTTTCGCGCCGAGAGCCCGGAGGCGGTCGACTTCCGAGGCCGTCGCCTTGGCGGTCAGGAAGATCACGGGAATGCGCGCCGTGCGCGGATCGGCCTTCAGGAGGCCGAGCGTCTCGGGGCCGTCCTTCTCCGGCATCATGACGTCGAGGAGGATCGCATCGGGAGCGTCCGCGACGGCTCGGGCGATCCCTTCGATTCCGCCCCCGGCCACCGCGACCTCCATGCCGCCGAGGCGCCCGAGCGCGAGCTGCGCGATCCGGCGGATGTCAGCCTCGTCGTCGATGATGAGGATCTTCAACGAGGTCGTCCCTTCCTCCGCCGCCGACACTCAACCAAGCTCGGCCTCCAGCGCGGACCGGGCGACCGCATATTCCTGGACGAGCCGCGCGATGAGCGGCGCTGTCTCGGCCACGCGCCCCGCCTCGGCGAGCGTCTCCACCTCCTGGCACAGCGCCGCCATGCGCCTCGCGCCCAGCGCTCCGCAGCTCCCGCGAAGGCTATGTGCGTGGCTCTCGAGCGCCTTCGCCTCGCCGCTCTCCTCGGCCTGCCTGATCGAGGTGAGCCGACCCGGCGTCGAAGCCAGAAACGTGCGGATCGCCTCGCCCAGGAATCCGGTCTCGCCCGCCGATTCGAGAGCGCGCAGACCCGCCAGGGCCTGCGGATCGATCGGACCGTCGATTGCCGTCGGCGCCGGCCGCGCGGGGGCCTCGGCAATCGACCTCGGAATCGCGGGACCCGCGGGGAGGCTTTCGAGGACCTCGAAGAGCTCCGCCGCCCGGATCGGCTTCGCGAGATAGCCGTCCATTCCGGCCTTCACGCAGCGCTCGCGGTCCCCGCGCATGGCGTGCGCCGTCAGGGCGATGATGGGAAGATGCCGCCCGGTCATCTCTTCCCTTTTTCGGATCCTGGCGGTGGCTTCGAAGCCGTCCATTTCCGGCATCTGGACGTCCATCAGGACGGCGTCGAATTCCTCCGCTTCGAGCGCCGTGAGCGCCTCCTTTCCATTCGCGGCGACCGCGACCGAATGGCCGCGTTTCGCCAGCATCCTCACGACGAGCAGCTGGTTGACGGCGCTGTCCTCCGCCAGGAGGACCCGCAGCGGGCGCTGGCCTTCGCGGAGGGAATGGCGCGTCACGAGGGCCGGCGCCGGAACAGGCCTGGCGAGCCCGGCCTGGACCGTGAGGATCGCATCGAGGAGAACCGACTGGCGAACCGGCTTCGTGAGATAGGCGGCAACACCCAGCTCCTTGCACCGCTGGGCGTCCCCGCGCTGCCCGACCGAGGAGAGCATCATGATCGTCGTCGCCGCCAGCTCCGCGTGGCGCTTGATCTCGGCGGCGACCTCGAACCCGTCCATCCCCGGCATCTGGTAATCGAGCAGCACGAGCCGAATCGAGTCGCCGCTCTGCCGGGCGCGCTCCAGCGTCTCGAGGGCCGCCTGCCCTCCATCGACGACCGTGGGACGCATGCCCCAGTTCGTCAGAATCTCCTCCAGGATCCGGCGGTTCGTCGCGTTGTCGTCGACGACGAGCGCCCTCATCCCATGAAGATCCTTCACCTCGCGCGGAGCCGCCTTGGCGGGAGGCTCGGGGCGCCTCTCGAACGGCAGCACGACGCGAAAGCTGCTTCCTTTGCCGGGCTCGCTTTCCACCCAGATGCGTCCTCCCATCAACCCGACGAGCTGGGATGAAATCGTGAGCCCGAGTCCCGTCCCCCCGTAGCGGCGCGTCGTCGAGGCGTCGGCCTGCGTGAACGCCTCGAAGATCGTCGCCTGTTTCTCTTTCGAAATGCCGATTCCGGTGTCCCGGACCGTCAAGCGCAGGAGCACGTGCTCCGCGTCGCCGCCTTCCAGCTCCGCCCTGAGGACGATCTCCCCCTTCTCCGTGAATTTCACGGCGTTCGAGACGAGGTTCGTGATGATCTGACGCAGCCGGGCCGGATCGCCTCCCAGCGCGGTCGGAACGTCGGGAGCCACGGAGTACGCCAGCTCGAGGCCTTTCTGATGCGCGCGCGGAGCGAGAGCGCGCATCGTGTCCTCCAGGGTGTAGCCCAGATCGAAGTCGATCACATCGAGCTCCAGTTTACGGGCCTCGATCTTCGAGAAGTCCAGGATGTCGTTGATCAGCCCGAGGAGCGCGTCCGCCGACGTCCCGACCGTCTCGAGATACTCCCGTTGCTCCGGCGTCAGGTCGGTGCCCAGGGCAAGCTCGGTCATCCCGATGATCCCGTTCATCGGCGTCCGGATCTCGTGGCTCATGTTCGCCAGGAACTCGCTCTTGGCCTTGCTGGCCTCGACGGCGGCAGCGGCCATCTCGTTCGCGCGCGCCGTCGCCCGGGCGAGCTCGTCGTTCGTGGCGCCGAGCCGGGCGTTGGCCGATTCCAGGTCGTGCGTGCGCTCCTTTACCTTTTCTTCCAGGCCGGCACGGGCCTCCTGCAAGGCGACGTTCTGCTCTTGAATCTTCCCCAGCATGTCGTTGAAGCCGTCCGCGAGCAGGCCCAGCTCGTCGTTCGTGGAACGCACGGCGCGGAGCGCGTAGTCCCGTTCCCTCGAAACGCTCTCGACCGTCCGCGTCAGATCGAGGATCGGCCTCGTGATGCGCCGCGTCACCGCCGCGCCGATGGCGCTCGCGGCGAGCGCGGCCAGGATGATGAGAGAGAGGGTGATCGCGCGAGTGGCCCGATAGCGCGTTGCCCCCTCCGCCACGGCGGCCTTCAGAGCGTCGTTCTGGGCGGCGAGGAACCGGTTCCAGGACGCGCGGTACGCCGCCAGCTTGGGAATCATGTCGTCGTTGGCCATGGCGATCGCGGCGTCCCGCCGACCGGCCGCGAGGAGCTTCTTCACCTCCGCCCGGCTTTCGAGGTAGGGCGTCCGAAGGGTCTTCACGTCGTCGAAGAGGACTTTCTCCTCTTCGGTCGAGAGGAGCTTCTCGATCTTCTCCACTCCGACACCAATCAGGCGTTGGTTCTCTTTGTTCTGGGCCAGAAGCTGCTCTTCGGCCGGGCCCGAGACCATGAAGAGCTGCATGGTGATGCGCGCGTTGTCGATCGAGCGCTGGAGCACCTCGTTCGTGAAGCCCACGACGACTGAGCGCTCGTTGCCGATCGTCTGCAGGCTGGCGTTCATCACCGCCATCCCTCTCAGCGAGAGCCATCCGGCCGCGATCAGGAACGCGACGCCGATGCCGATACCGATGCCGAGCCGCTGTCCGATGCGCCAGGTCTTCATGTCACGGGCTCGGGGACGCGGGCACGACCTCGCGCAAGGTCTTCGCGAGAAGCTCGGGGTCGAGGGGTTTCGCGAGGTAGCCGTCCGCGCCGAAGTTCGACATGGCCTCGCCGCGGTAGCGCTGCCCCTTGTAGAGCGACGTCATGATGATGACCTTGATGTCCCGGGTCTCGGGGTCGGCCTTGAGGCGGCGGCACATCTCGCGGCCCTCGAGACGGGGCATGAGCGCGTCGGTCAGGATGACGTCGGGCCGGTACTTCCTGGCGAGGTTCTTTCCCTCCACTCCGTCCGGCGCCTCGATGACGCCGAAGCCGAGGCGCGCCGCGGCTTTCGCGGCCATGCTCCGGATGCCGGGTTCGTCGTCCACGATGAGGAGAAGGGGGCGGCGAACCGACTCGGGAGGAGGATTCGAGACCGGTTCAGCCGGCCGGCGGTGCTCCTTGAGCTTCGCCTCCCAAAGCGCGGGCGGGGCCTCGCTCCAGAACTTCTGGCGGTACGCGCGCGGCGCCTGGCAGAAGCACTTCCCGCATCCGGAGCACACGAGCGTGCGCTCGGTCGCGAGGCAGGAGCACCAGTGCGCGATCAGGGCGTTGAACGACGTCCCGCACGTCGCGCAATCGACATCGTACGAAAGAGGGGGCAGGGCCTCTTGTTCAGGATCCATCGGATCCCCGATCACCGCGGGCCAGTGTAACGAAGCGCCCGCCATCGGCGCGAGATAATCTTCGAGAGACAACGAATGCCCATCCGACCTGGCTCGCGCCTCGGGGCCTACGAGATTCTCGCGCCTCTCGGGGCCGGAGGCATGGGCGAGGTCTGGCGCGCGCGCGACACGCGCCTCCAGCGCGAGGTCGCCCTGAAGATCCTCCCCGAGGCCTTCTCGAGCGACGCCGAGCGCTTGTCGCGCTTCACGCGCGAGGCCCACGTCCTCGCATCCCTGAATCATCCGGGCATCGGCGCGATCTACAGCTTCGAGGAGATCGGCACCACGCACTTCTTCGACCTCGAGCTCGTGCCCGGCGAGACGCTCAAGGAGCGGATCGCCCGCGGGCCGATTCCGATCGCCGAAGCTCTGCGGATCGCTCGACAGATCGTGGACGCCCTCGAGGCCGCCCACGGCAAGGGAATCCTCCACCGCGACCTCAAGCCCGCGAACGTGAAGGTGACGCCCGAGGGGCGCGTGAAGCTTCTCGACTTCGGTCTCGCGAAGGTGTTCACGGTCGAGAACGCCTCGACGGAAATCTCAAAGTCGCCCACCGCCGCGGCCGACGGGACGCGGCAGGGCCTCATTCTGGGCACCGCGAGCTACATGAGCCCCGAGCAGGCGCGCGGCCGGACGCTCGACGCGCGGAGCGACCTCTGGTCGCTCGGCTGCCTCCTCTACGAGATGCTCGCCGGCCGGAAGGCGTTCGAAGGCGAGACGCTGTCGGACATCCTCGTCGCGATTCTCGACCACGATCCGGACTGGGAGGCCCTGCCCTTAGCGACGCCGCCCCCCGTCCGCGACCTCCTCCACGGGCTTCTCGAGAAGCACCTCGATCAGCGGTGGCCCGACATCAGCGGCGTGAAGGCCGCCCTCGACGGCGCGTTCGCGAGCCGCTCGACGGTGCTGTCGCTCGCCCGGATGCCGGCGGTCCGCCGTCCGCTGCGCTGGGCGGCCGCGGTCGGCGCGGTGGCCGCCACTCTCGCCGTCGCGTTCCTCCTGCGCACGCGCGCGGGCGACGGGGCGCTGCCGAAAGAGAAGTACCTCGCGATCCAACCTTTCAAGGACCTTTCCGGACGGACGGACGGACAGCTCGTCGTCGACGGCCTCACGGAAAGCTTCGGTGCGCGGCTCACGAAGCTCAAGGGGCCCGGGCTCATGGTGATGGCCCCGTCCGGCGGCGCACCCGCAAGCGACGATCCCGTCCGCTTCGCGCAGGACCGGGGCGCGAATCTCGTGCTGGCGGGCGCCTTCCGGCGTCAGGGCGATCAGGTCCGCCTGTCGTACAGCCTGCTCGCCGCGGGGTCTCCCGCGATCCTCGCGGCCGACGAGGTCTCGGGAAGCGCGACGGACCAGTTCGCGCTCGAGGACCGCCTGGTCGAGAGCGTCCTGGCGTCGCTGCGCGTTCACCTCGAGGGCGCTGGCGCGGCGGCGGCGAACCGTCCCGCCGCGGGTGAGCCGTATTACAAGGCGCTCGGGCTCCTCCGGCGCTACGACGACCCGCGCTCGCTGCTCTTGGCGATCGACCTCCTGAAGGGCATTCCCGGGGGCGATCGCTCGGCTCTCGTGCAGGCCGCTCTCGGACGGGCGTCGATCGAGCGCTACCGTTCCTCGAAGGATCCGGGCGCGGCGGACGCCGCCCGCGCGGCCGTCGAACGCGCCATCGCGCTGGACGACCGGTCGCCCGAGGCCCACTTCGCATTCGGGCAGCTCCTCACCATGATGAACAAGCCGAAGGAGGCCGTCGTCGAGATCCGGCGCGCGATCGAGAGGCAGGCCCCCTCGGCGGACACGACGCTCGCCCTCGGGGACGCGCTCGCGAAGGCGGGCGAAAGCGAGGCGGCCGAAGCCGCGTACCGTGAGGCGATCGCGTTGAACCGGGAGTACTGGTCGGGATACAACAAGCTCGGCGGCCTCTACTTCGAGCGCAAGAACCTCACGAAGGCGCTCGAGTTCTTTCGCCTCGCGGCGGAGAAGAACCCGTTGAGCGCCCGACCCCTGAGCAACTCGGGCGCGGTGCTTCTGAAGCTCGGACGGCTCACGGAGGCCGAGGCCGCGTTTCGCAGCGCGGTGGCGCTCCCTCCCCCGGACGCGAACGCGTGGTCGAACCTCGGGACCAGCGCGTACCTGCTCGGGCGGTCCGGGGACGCGGCGGCGGCCTTCGAGAAAGCCGTCGCCCTGGCGCCGTACGAGCTGCGCTACCGCGTCAACCTCGGGGACGCGTACACCTTCGCGCCCAGCCTCGCGGAGAAGGCGAAGGCGAGCTATGAGAAGGCCCTCGAGCTCGCCGATATGGAGCGCAAGGTGCACGCGCTCGACGCCGGCACGCTTTCGTACGTCGCGAAGGCCGAAGTCCGGACGGGCCGGTCGGCGCGGGCGCTCGCGACCGTGGCCCAGGCGGTGACGCTGGATCCGAACGACCGCAACGTGCTCTTCCGCGCCGCGATCGTCCAGAACATCCTCGGACGAAAGCCGGAGGCGCTCGAGCTGCTTCACCGAGCGGTCGAGCAGGGCCTGGGCACGACGCAGATCGCCCGCGAACCCGAATTCGCGGACCTGAACGACAATCCCGAATTCCAGAAGCTGATCTCACCGCCGCCGCCTGCAGCGCGGTGACGTGCGACAGAAGGAGGATCCGAATGGCGCCCAGGAAACGGAAGAAGGAAAGGATCGTCTGCATTTCGTTCCAGCCGGACGGCTCGTTGTGTGTCGAGCCCGACTCCGTGAAGGTCCGGAGAGGGAATCTCGTGAGGTGGGTGACGATCGTGCGCGACGCGAGGATCCGGATCCTCTTCAAGAAGAGGCGGGGCAGCCCCTTCGCCGACGAGGAGTTCTCCTCGCCTTCTCCCGGACAGGCCCTTTCGGCCCCGGTGCGGCACGACGCCGCGTACGGGAAGTACCCGTATGCGGTCTTTCTCAGGATCGGGAAACACGAGGTGAAGCTCGATCCCGACGTCGAGGTCCAGACCTAAGTCCCTCTCGTCCGCGTCCGCGCCCGGGTCCGTACACTCCTGCGGATGGGTGCGCGGGCGCGGATCGCCTCGATTCTGCCGTTCCTCCTTCTCGCCGCCGGAGCGCCGCGCGCGACGGCTCATCAGGAGGTCACGGTCCAGGCCGGCGTCACGTTCGGAAACGACGCGACGTACCGGCTGGACGTGGTCCTCGACGCCGAGCACCTGCCGCCCGCTCCGGCGGCCGGTTCCGGCCTGGAGGGGCGCGTGGAAGGGATGACGCCGGCCCTCGAGGGGCGCTTCGGCCCCTTCGTCCAGGCGTTCCTCGAGCGGTCGACTCTGTCGTTCGACGGGCGCCGCGTCCGGCCCGAGTCCGCATCGCTCGTCGCCGAGGGCGACGCCGATCCCGCGCCACGCCTGCGCCTCAGGGGAACGGTTCCCACCGGCTCCCGCGCGTTCACGTTCGCGAGCGGTTTCGACACGGGCACGTTCGTCCTGCGCCTCTCGGCGCCGGGCGCGGACGAGCCCGTGCGGCAGTGGCTCAAGGGAAGCGAGACGAGCCGCCCCTTCCCGCTCGATTCCCGGGTGGTGCCCGCGAGCCGCGCCGCGGTCGTGCGCGGCTACGTCGTCATGGGGTTCCGGCACATTCTCCCCGAAGGCACGGATCACATCCTCTTCGTCCTCGGGCTCTTCCTCCTGTCGCCGCGGATGAAGCCCCTCCTCGTGCAGGTCACGTCCTTCACCGCCGCACACACGCTCGCGCTCGCGCTCGCGGCGCTCGGCTTCGTCTCCCTCCCGTCGCGCGTCGTCGAGCCGCTCATCGCGCTCTCCATCGTGTACGTCGCGGTGGAGAACGTGGTGACGCCCCGGCTCACGCCGTGGCGGCCGGCCGTCGTCTTCCTGTTCGGCCTCCTCCACGGGATGGGCTTCGCCGGGGCTCTCCGGGAGGCCGGGCTTCCACGTCCCGAGATCCCCGCCGCTCTCCTGTCGTTCAACGCCGGCGTCGAAGGGGGCCAGCTCGCGGTGATCCTCGTGGCGTTCGCCGCTCTGGCACTGCCGTTCCGGAACCGGCCGTGGTACCGGAGCCGGGTGGTGGTTCCCGGTTCGATCCTCATCGCGACGATCGGACTGTTCTGGTTCGTGAAGCGGATCGTCGCGCCGGCGTAGGGCGGGACCCGGAGCCTCGTCACCGAGCGCGCACTTGGAGTACGCTTCTGCCCAGAAGGGGAGGGAATGAACGGCGGACAACCCTCATCGGCCGAGACGGAGGCCTGCGAAGTGCCCGCGCCCTCGCCTGTGCACGTCCCGTCGGAGGATTCCGTCTCGGTGTCCGGGTCGACTCCAGCGGCCTGGGACTGGGATCGCCTCGACGCGCGCCTCCGCCCGCGCCTCCTGACCGTCGGAGAACGGCGCTTCGGCCTGACCCGCGAGGAGGCCGAAGACCTCCTGCAGGACACGTTCGAGTCCGTCTTCACGAAGCGGCCGCGCGTGCGCAACATGGAGGGCTATCTCGTCGGCTCGTTCTTCAACCGTTGCTGTAACCGGCTCGAGGAGCGGATGCAGCAGCGCCGTAACGAAGGCATTCTCGGCCCGGATGCTTCGGGCGCGCTCTCGGCCCGGCAGCTCGTGGACGGTATCCATGTGCGCTCGGCATTCCGGCTTCTGACACCCGGCTGTCGCCGCCTGATCCGAGCCTATTGCCTCTTTCGCCAAACGCTCGCCGAAACCGCGGCCGAGGCCGGATGCACCGTGCCAGCAGTCTGGAAGCGTCTGAATCAATGCATGAAGAGAATGCGTGGCTGCCTCGGATGAGGCGGCACCCGGAGGAGGTCGAGCTTCTCGCCCTCGAGTTGGGCCGGAACGAGCCCGGCTCGGCCGAGGTTGCGCTCCACGTGGCCGCCTGTCGTGTCTGCGCGCGCCGCAAAACGGCCCTCAGGCGACTGGCCGCCGGCATGGAAGAGGCTTCTTCCCTCGACGCGCTGCTCGCGCCCTCCAACGAACGGACGCCACGCCCCTCGGGGACGGCCGCGGCGCGCGAGCGTCTTCGCGAGCTTTCCGCCGCGTCCGACGAAGCGGAGGCGCGGGCGCGACGGCTCTTGGACGCGGCTCGCGAATCGGACGGCGCCCTCGAAGCAGAGCTTCTCCGGGGAGACGCCGGGGAGGCCGCGCTGCTTGGCCTCGTCTATGCCGCCCAGGGCGGGTCGCACCTCGTCGCGGCAGATCCACACCGCGCTCTCGCTCTCGCTCGCGCCCTCTCGTCGCGCGCCGGGGAGCTGCCGGCGGAGGGACTGATCCCGTCCCACCGCCTCGCGGCGGAGGCATCCCTTCTCGAATCGCAGGCCCTTCTCGACATCGGCCGTCTCGGAGAGGCACGTGCCGCCGCTCGCGAGGCCCGCGCATCGTTCGAGGCCAGCGGAGACGAGCCCTTCGACCGGGCCCTTTGCGGTTACTACGAAGGCACGGCGGCCGCATTCCAGGGGGAGTTCGCGTTCGCCGAGCGCGAGCTCAAGCATGCGGCACGCATCTTCGCCGCGTTCGAGCAGGAGACTTGGACCGCGCGGGCTGAAGCCGCTCTGGGCACGCTTTACGTGCAGAGAGGAAACCCGGCTCGTGCGATTCCTCTCCTCGAGAGCGCGCTCGAGCGGATGGGCGAAGCGGAAGATGCGTACGCCCGCGCCGCGATCGAGATCAACCTCGCCGTCGCGCTGGCCCACGCCGGCAGCTTCGGGAAATCGCGGGCGGCATTCGCGCAGGCGCTCGCGGACGCAAGACACCACGGCCTCGCGTATCTCATCTTCGGAATCCGGCTCGGACTCGCCGAGCTGGATTTTCTCAAGGGCGAGACGGCGCGGGCCCTCGCCGCTTTCGACACGCTCGCCGCGGAGGCGGATCAGTGGCAGCTCGAAGAGGACCGGGTCTTCGCTCGGCTGTATGCCGCCGAATGCGTCGGCCGGCTGTCCCGAACGGACGAACTGGTGGCCCGCCTCAAGGAACTGCGGTCCTTCGTGACCGTCGCGACTCTCGGGGGGGTCCCGGCTTGGGAAGAGCTGGCATCCCGCCTCGATCGTGGCGACGTCGAGGACGACCTCCTCGGCCGCGTTCAGGCGTGCCTCGGCGCGCTCTCGGGCGGATTCCACGTCTCCGCCCGCGCCGAACGCCGCCGGGCCTGAACCAGCAGATTTTTCGCTTTTTTCTTCCCCGGGCGGTTGAAAACCGCCCCGCGAAACTGTCTCTAGGCATGTAAGGCGTGATGACCGAGCGCTCGTGAGTTCCGCCTCCCGAGCCGCCCCGGAACGGGCGGCAATAGGAGGACTTATGGACGCTTCGACCCTCATCGATCTTGCCCTGTCTCTTCTCGGCTTGACGACCTCCCCGAGCGACACCCTTCTCAACGACGAAACCGACCCGGGACGCACGACCAAACCCATCGGCTAGAAGCAGAAAGGAGCCCGTTCTCCTGATCGGCCGATCTCCGGAGCTCATCCTTCTCGTCTCGATCGCGTGCGCGGCGGCTGGCCTCGCTTCGTTCCTCCTCTTCCTGAGAGAGGTCCGCCGCCGCCACGCGGCCGAGCGACGTCTGCGCGCGACGGACCGGCAGCTCGGGGAGCTGAAGGAGGCGGCCGCCGAAGGCCGCCGCATGGAGGCGGTCGGGCGCCAGGCGTCGGAGGTCGCGCACGATCTCAGAAACGTGCTGACGGCCATCCTCGGCTTCTCGACGCTGGTGCTGGAGAAGGCCGACGACGCGGAAACGCGCGCGAACGCGCAGGAGATCGTCAAGGCCGGCGAAAGAGCCGCGGTGCTCGGCACCCGGCTGCTGTCGATCGGACGCGGCGTCGTGAAGCCGCATGCCCTCGACCTTCACGCTTTTCTCCGCGACCTCGAGCCCCTCCTTCGCAAGCTGGTCAGAGAGCACGTCACCCTCGTCGTCGAGCTCGCGAGAGAGCCGATGTGCGTCGCGGCGGACGATACCCAGCTCGAGCAGGTCATCCTGAATCTCGTCGTGAACGCGTCGGATGCCATGCCGAAGGGCGGCACGCTCGCCCTTCGCACCGCGGCCCGCACCGTCGGCGACGGAGAGCGAATCTCGGGGGTTCCGCTCGCACCTGGCCCGTACGCCGAGATCACGATCGCCGATACCGGTGTTGGAATGGACACGGCCACGATGGCCCGCGCGTTCGACCCCTTCTTCACGACGAAGCCTCCCGAGGAAGGAACGGGACTGGGCCTTTCCACCGCTTACGGAATCGTCAAGAACAGCCGCGGCTACCTGTGGCTCGACAGCGCACCGGGACGCGGCACGACCGTGACGATCCAGCTGCCGCGAAAGGTCCCGGGGCCCTGACCGGGCGGGTCCGACCAGCGGTTTTTTTCATCGCCCCGCGAAACGCGTCTCGTTCTCGCGGGCGAGGCGTGTATAACTGTGCCCCGAGATGTGGCTGGCGCTGTTGGTACACCTGCCCGGGGACGGAAATGGCGGCACGGGCGGGACCCGAAGCCGGTCCACACGGGGACCGTGCAGGACGCCGTTCCTGCTCCTCGCGATGGCGTTTTCCTGCCTGGTCCCGGCGCGCGCGAACGCGATTCCCGCCTTCGCTCGCAAGTACCAGACGTCGTGCCAGACCTGCCACGTGATCTTCCCGAAGCTCAACCCGTATGGGGCGGCTTTTCGCCTCAACGGATATCACCTGCCGGCCGAGACGGAGGAGCTGGTGAGGCAGACGCCCGTCTCGCTCGGCGCGGACGCCTACGCGCGGATGTGGCCGGAGATGGTCTATCCGAGCACGCTGCCCGGCAACGTTCCCTTCGCCGTGAACGTGAACATCGCGAACCTCTACGCCTCGAGCCACGACGGGACCGGGAACACGATCACGCACAACGACTTTCAGTTTCCACAGGAGGCGAACCTCTTCGCCGGGGGAACCCTCGGAAACCAGTTCAGCTTCTTCAGCGAACTGACGTACGAAGAACACCCCGACGGAGGCAGCGCAATCGAGCTCGAGATGGTCCGCCTCGATCTCATCTCCCCCTTCGGACCCGAGCACCTCTTCAACTTCCGCATCGGCAAGCTGACATCGAACCTCCTCGACGGGTTTCAGGGAATGTGGCTCATGACCAACAATGGGGTCGACACGCTCTTCGCCTACAACCCGATCGGCTTCAACGGCGGAGCGGGCCTCGCGGGCGACGAGGGCGGCGGCGTCAGTCTGGCCGGTACGACGCGGGCCGTCGAGATGTACGGCGTGGCCGCCCATCGCCTCTTCTACACGGTCGGGATCTCCTCTCCCATCGGGCCGGGGGGCCCGAACGGTGAGTTCAACAACAACAGCAGCAAGGACTTCTACGCCCGTCTCGACTACAAGTTCGGCGGCCTCGGGCTCGACGGGGATTCCTCGGGAGCGAAAGTGCCGCCCCAAAACTGGCGCGAGACCTCCTTCCGCGTCGGCGTCTTCGGGTATGCCGGCGACGGAAGCGGCGTCGACTTCGACATCACCGACCCCGCGGGCAACCCGTTCAAGATGCAGCAGCGCCGGTTCAACCGCCTCGGCATCTTCGGCTCGCTCTACCTCGGCGACCTGAACCTGACCGGCGTCGCCGTGCACGGCAGCGACGACCTTTCGCTTCGCGACGACGAATCCGGCGCCGAGATTTCCCGCACCACCCGCACATGGGACGCGTGGTTCGCGCAAGCCGACTACGTCATCGTGCCGCCGTTCCAGGCCTCCCTCCGCTACGAGAACCTCCGCCCGGCCGACCCGTCCGTCGACACGTTGCAGGTGCTCAACGCGAATGTCAGCTTCCTCGTGCGGGCGAACATCAAGCTGATGCTCGAATATCGTCGGGACCTGCACGACTCCCAGAACTACCAGATTGCCACCGTCCTCAGGGCCGACTTTTGACGGAAACGGTCGCAACGAGCGAAGGAGAAGGAGAACCGCCATGAGCCGATCGATGCCGAGATCCCGTGGGACGCTGTTCCTGCTCGTGGGGATGGCGCTGTCCTGCCTGGCCGCGTCACGCGCGGGCGCGGTTCCCGTGTTTTCCCGCAAATACCAGACGGCGTGCCAGACCTGCCACACGATCTTCCCGAAGCTCAACCCGGTCGGCGTGGCTTTCCGCCTCAACGGGTACCACTTGCCGGGCGAGACGGAGGAGCAGGTGAAGCAGAGGCCCGTGTCGCTCGGCGCGGAAGCCTACGCGCGGATGTGGCCCGAGATGGTCTATCCGAGCACTCTGCCCGGCAACGCTCCGTTCGCCCTGAACATCAAGATGGCGGACCTCTACGCCTCGAGCCACGACGACACCGGGAAGACGATCGTCCACAACGACTTTCAGTTCCCGCAGGAGGCGAACCTCTTCGCCGCGGGGACCCTCGGGAATCAGTTCAGCTTCTTCACGGAAGTGACGTACGAGGAAAACCCCGACGGAAGCGGAGCGGTCGAGCTCGAGCACGTCCGCTTCGACGTCATCTCCCCGTTCGGACCCGACCACCTCTTCAACTTCCGCGTCGGGAAGCTGGCCCCGAACCTCTACGACGGATTTCAGGAAATGTGGATGATGACCGATAACGCAGTCGACACGCTTTTCACCTACAACCCGATCGGCTTCAACGGCGGTACGGGCCTCGGGGAAGAGGGTGCTGGCGTCGGCCTGCCCTCGCGGACACGGGCCATCGAAATGTACGGGGTGGCCGCCCACCGCCTCTTCTACACGGTCGGCGTCTCCTCTCCCATCGGGCCGGGGGGCTCGAACGGCGAGTTCAACAACAACAGCAGCAAGGACTTCTACGCCCGCGTCGACTACAAGTTCGGCGGCCTCGGCCTCGACGGAGATTCCACGGGGATGACGCTGCCGCCCGAGAGCTGGCGCGAGACCTCTTTCCGCGTCGGCGCGTTCGGCTATTTCGGCGACGGAAGCGGCGTCGATTTCGACATCGAGGACGCCGAGGGCAACGCGTTCAAAATGCAGCAGCGGAGGTTCAATCGCCTCGGCGTCTTCGGCTCGTTCACTCTCGGCGACCTGAACCTGATCGGCGTCGCCGTGCACGGCAGCGACGACCTCTCGCTTCGCGACGACGAAACCGACGCCGAGCTCTCCCGGACCACGCGCACCTGGGACGCCTGGTTCGCCCAGGCCGACTACGTCATCGCGCCGCCGTTCCAGGTCTCCGTCCGCTACGAGAACCTCCGCCCGGCCGATCCGTCCGTCGAAACGCTGCAGTTCCTCAACGCGAACTTCAGCTTCCTCGTGCGGGCCAACATCAAATTGATGCTCGAATACCGCCGGGACCTGCACGACTCCCAGAACTACCAGCTCGCGACCGTCCTCCGGGCCGCCTTCTGAAGGAGACACCACATGAATCGACCCCTCGTTCTCGCCCTCGCCGTCGTCACCTTCGCGACTCTGCCCCTCGCGGCCGGTGACGTTCACGGAAAAGTGACGTGCAAGGGCGTGCGCGACAGCGGCGACGCCGTCGTCTACGTGGCGGCGATCGCCGGGAAGACCTTCCCCGCCCCGAAGGAGCACGCGAAGATCGACCAGGTGAACCTCGTCTTCGCTCCACACGTTCTTCCGGTTCTCGTCGGGACGACCGTCGACTTCCTCAACTCGGACGCCGTCCTGCACAACGTCTTCTCGCCGGACGCCTGCGCCGACAAGTTCAACCTCGGCACCTGGCCGAAGGGTGAGATCAAGTCCTTTCAGTTCAAGAAGGAGTGCGTCGCCGCCACGCTCCTGTGCAAGGTGCACCCCGAGATGGAGGCGTTCGTCGTGGCGCTCCCGACGCCCTACTTCGCGGTGACGAAGCCGGACGGCACCTTCCGGATCGCCGACGTTCCCGACGGAGCGTACACGGTGAAGGTGTGGCACCCGAAGCTGAAGGCCGCGCAGAAGGCGGTGACGGTGGCGGGTCCCAGCGCCGCGGATTTCGAGATCACGAAGTAGCGCGTTCCATGGCCGACGTCAGCGTCGACTGGCTCGAGCGGAACTTTCCCTGCAAGACGGCGTGCCCGGTCCATACCGAGGCGGGCAAGTACGTCACGCTGATCTCGCAGGGGAAGTACCGCGAGGCTTACGCCGTCGCGCGCCGGCCGAACCCGCTCGCCTCCATCTGCGGCCGGATCTGCGCGGCGCCATGCGAAACGGTCTGCCGGCGCGGCGAGCTGGACGCTCCGATCGCGATCCGGGCTTTGAAACGCTTCGTGACCGAGCGCTTCGGCGTGGAAAGCATGATGGATTTCTCGGTCCTCTCCGCGATCTACGGGCGCCGCCCGGACCTGTATCCGGAGCGGGTCGCGGTCGTCGGCTCGGGCCCGGCGGGCCTCGCGTGCGCGCACGACCTGGCCCTCATGGGCTATTCGGTCACGATCTTCGAGGCGGCGCCCGTCGCCGGAGGGATGCTGCGCCTGGGCGTCCCCGAGTACCGGCTCCCGCGCGCCCTCATCCAGCTCGAGGTCAACGCCATCCTCTCGCTCGGCGTGGAGCTGAAAACGGGCGTCAGGCTCGGCCAGGACTTCACGCTGTCCGACCTGAAAGCGCAGGGTTTCTCGGCGGTTTTCCTGGGGGTCGGCGCGATGCAGAGCCGCAGCCTCTCGATTCCCGGGATGGAGCTGGACGGCGTCCTGAAGGGGATCGACTACCTCCTGAACATCAACCTCGGCTACAAGGTCGAGATGGGCGCGCGCGTCGTCGTGATCGGCGGCGGCAACGTGGCGCTCGACGTCGCGCGGACGGCCGCGCGGGGCGGCGTCGACGAGAAGCTCGAGCGGAACCTCTCCGTCGTCCAGGCCCTCGACGTGGCGCGCAGCGCCGTCCGTTTCGGCGCGCGCGAGGTGGTCGTCTGCTGCCTGGAGTCGGAGAGCGAAATGCCGGCCACGAAAGACGAGGTGGACGAGGCCCGCCGCGAGGGAATTCACTTCCGCTACCGGCTCGGACCGAAGAGCCTCGTCGGGAAAGACGGCACCGTGACCGGCGTGGAGTTTCTCGACGTGTCGCGCGTCTTCGACGAGACGGGACGCTTCTCGCCCCAGTTCGTGGAAGGCTCGGAGAGCGTCCTCCCGACCGACACGGTCATCGTCGCGATCGGACAGACCGGCGACTTCTCCTTCCTTCGTCCCGAGGACGGCATCGCGACGCGCGGCGGACGCATCACGATCGACGCCGAGACGCTGGCGACCAGCGCTCCTGGAGTCTACGCGGGAGGCGATGCCGCATTCGGGCCGCGGATCGCGATCAACGCCGTCGCCGACGGGAAGCGCGGAGCCCTCTCGATCGACGCCTTTTTCCGGGGCCGGCCGCGGAAGTCGCCCGAGGTCACGGTCGAGATCGACGTGCACGATCGGTACGAGAGGGTTCTCGATTACGAGGGAATTCCGCGGCAGACGCCGCCGACCCGGCCGATCTCGCGCCGCATCGGCATCGCGGAGGTCGAGGAATGCTTCCCCGAGCACGAGGCGCGCCTCGAGGGGGCGCGCTGCCTTCACTGCTGGACGAACACGATCTGGGAAGAGAGCCCGTCCGAGGGGACCGAGTGCATTCTCTGCGGCGGCTGTCAGGACATCTGCCCGGAGAGCTGCATCGAGATCCTCGTCTCGGATCGGGTGATCCGGCTCCCGGCGAAAGCGCGCGAGCTCGCTCCCATTCTCGCGGACGGCTCGCGCGGTGGCTCCATCTTCATCAAGGACGAGGAGACGTGCATCCGCTGCGGCCTCTGTGTCGCGCGCTGCCCCGTCGGGACGATTACCATGCAGAGCTTCCACACGCCGGAGGTCGCCCATGCCCGACGAACCTGAACGAAGCTCGAACCCCGGTCCCCAGGAGACGAGCCGGCGCGACTTCCTGACACGGATCGGAGGAGGGGCCTGCGCCGTGTCCGCCGCGGGCTCTCTCGTCGTCACCCTCGACTTCCTCAATCCGAAAGTCCTCTTCGAGCCTCCCACCGTCTTTCGCGCGGGCAGCGCGCTCGACTATCCGGAGGGGACCGTGCGCTTCAACCGCGAGCAGCGCGCCTATGTGATCGGGGGCGGCGGCGGGGTCTTCGCCCTTTCGGCGGTCTGCACGCACCTCGGGTGCATCACGCGCTTCCTCTCCGACGAGAGGGCGATCGCGTGTCCCTGCCACGGGAGCCGCTTCGACCTCGAGGGAAACGTCGTCCACGGCCCCGCGCCCCGGCCGCTCCCGTGGCTGGAGGTCCAGGCGGACGCTACCGGCATCCTCGTCGTGGACACGAGCATCCTCATCCCCCACGGCAGGGTGACCCGGGCATGAGCGCGGCAAGGCCCTCGATCGTGGACTGGCTCCGCAGCTCGGCGGTTTATCGGTCGATCGTGCGGCATGGAGCGGCCGACACGAACCGGAACCGTTCGCTCATCATCTTCGAGAATCTCTTCCTGCACGTGCATCCGGTCAAGGTCCGCGAGAAGACGCTCCGCTTCACGCACACGTACTGGCTCGGTGGGATCACGCTGACCTCCTCCGTCATCCTGATCGCGACCGGGATTCTCCTGATGTTCTATTACCACCCGTCGGTCCCGCAGGCCTACCGCGACATGAAGGAGCTTCAGTACGTCGTCGACAACGGCCTCTTCCTGCGCAACCTGCACCGCTGGGCGGCCCACCTGATGGTGTTCGCGGCGTTCCTCCACATGCTGCGGGTCTTCTACCACCGCGCCTACCGGCCGCCACGTCAGTTCAACTGGGTCGTGGGAATCGTCCTGATGATCCTCACGCTCCTGCTTTCGTACACCGGCTACCTCCTCCCCTGGGATCAGCTCGCGTTCTGGGGAGTCTCGGTGGGCACGAACATGGCGAAGGAGGCTCCCCTCGTCGGGGAGAAGCTCCGCTTCCTTCTCCTCGGCGGGAACGTCGTCTCCGAGAACGCGCTCCTTCGCTTCTACGTCCTCCACTGCGTCGTTCTCCCGGTGGCGCTCCTCCTCTTCCTCTCCGTCCACATCTGGCGCGTGCGCAAGGACGGCGGCGTCCAGGGGCCGCCCGCCGACGAGGACGCCCCGCGCACCGAGGAGGTCCGATGAGCGTCAGAGAAGAGCTCGACGTCGTCGAATCGACCGATCCGCTCGCGGTGCCGCGCCGCGTGGCGCTCGTGAGGTCCGACACGAGGCCCGAGGTTCGCCGCACCGACGAGCGCTACGTGATGACCTTCCCTCACCTGATCGCGCGCGAGATCATCCTGTTTCAGGTCGTCGTCGTCGCGCTTTCCGTCGCCGCGATCGTCTTCGATGCGCCTCTGGAAGGAATCGCCAACCCGCTCGAAACGCCCAATCCCGCCAAGGCCCCGTGGTATTTCCTCGGGCTGCAGGAACTCCTGCATTATTTCCCTCCGATCGTGGCCGGCGTCCTCCTGCCCGGCCTCGTCGTGCTCTCGCTCGCGGTGATTCCGTACGCGCGGATCAACCTGACCGCGGGGCCGCTCTGGTCGCCTTCGGGAAGCAGGCGCACCGCTTTCGCCCTCGCCGCCGTCACGGCCGCCCTCTTCGCCCTCTTCGCCGCCTTCGGCTGCTGGCCGATCGCCGTTCCGACGCTCCTGACGGCGGGGGCGATGTTCGCGGCCCGCCGGGGCGCCGAAGGCGGACGCCTGCGGCGCGCCCTCCAACGCGTGACCCTCCCCGAGTGGATCATGACCTGGTTCGTCGTCATCGCGACGCTCCTCACCGTCATCGGCACCTTCTTCCGCGGCCCCGGCTGGGCGTTCGTCTGGCCGTGGTCCGGGACGATCTGAGGGCCGCGGCGGTGCCGCTCCGCCGCATCTTCGCCGCCTCGAGCGTTCTCTTCCTGATCGTCCTCGCGATCTCTCCCGCCAAGAACGCGCTCAGCTCCTACCGCTCGCTCCAGAGGAGATACCGCAAGCTCGCTTCCTCCCGCGCGCACAGCCTGAAGGCGGCGCAGAGCTACCAGGCTCGGCCCGTCGCCATCCAGCAGTTCTGGCTGCGCGAGTTCGACAACCGCATCGACCGATGCACGACGTGCCACCTCGGGGTCGCCGATTCGCTCATGGCCGGCGCCCCGGGCCCTTTCGGTCTGCACCCAGGCACGCCGCATACGCCCGACGCCTTCGACCGCTTCGGCTGCACGTCCTGCCACGGGGGACTCGGGCTCGCGACCTCGGAGGCGGACGCCCACGGGACCGCCGCGGACGCCGGGCCCCCGATGACGCCCTTCGCCTCCATCGAGGCGGGCTGCGGCCGCTGCCACCTTTCCGAGAGCGTGCCGGGCGCGCCGGTTCTGTCGCGCGGGCGCGCCCTGATCGCGCGCGCCGGCTGCTACGCGTGCCACGCCGTGCGCGGCCAGAGCGCGTTTCGCTCGGAGGCCCCGCCGCTCGCGACGATTCCGCTCAAGACGGGCGGCGAGTGGCTGAAACGCTGGCTGAAGGACCCGAAGTCGATCGACCCGAACGCCACGATGCCGAACTTTCACCTCACCGCTCAGGCGATCGACGAGCTCTCGCATTTTCTCTTCGCCGCGCAGGTCCCGAAGGAGCTCCAGGACCGGATCGAAGCCGCGGCGAAAGAGCCGCCGGGAACCGCCGGGAACGGCAAGAAGCTCGTGTCGGAATCGCGCTGTATCACCTGCCACACGGTCGAAGGAAAGGGGAAGGGTTCGGCGCCCGAGCTTTCCAAGATCGCCTCGACCTCGTCGCGCGCCTGGCTGCTCGCGTTCCTGCGTGACCCGCAGGCCTTCAACCCGCGCACGCCGATGCCGCGCTATCACTTCAGCGAGGCCGAGTCGCGAGACGTCGTCGCCTATCTGGAAGACGAGTTCCAGGATTTCGACGCCCCGAAGGGAATCCTCGAGCCGGTCCGCGTGAACCAGACCCTCGCCGAGAACGGCCGCAAGCTCTTCCGCCTCTACGGCTGCTTCTCCTGCCACGACCCGGCGGGGCCGGCGTCGGAGAAGTTCGGTCCGGAGCTGGACGGGATCGGCGACAAGAGGGCCCAGTCGCTCGACTTCGGACGCCGCACCGACCTCGTCCGCACGCTTCCGGCGTGGCTCGCCGCGAAGCTCGAGTCGCCGCGCTCCTTCGCCGACGGGCTGAAAATGCCTTCGTACGGCTTCAGCGCCGACGACTCCCGCGCCGTCATCACCGCCCTCCTCGCTCTCGGCGCGCGACCCGTTCCTGAGCGTTACCAGTACGCGTCGCCGCAGAAGCCGGCGCTCCTGCCCGGAGGACCCGTCGGCGCCCTCATCGAAGGGTACCGCTGCCTCTCCTGCCACCAGATCGGCGACCGCGGCGGCGACGTCTCCACCTCACCGCTCACGTACGAAGGGAGCAAGGTCAAGCGCGACTGGCTCGTCGACTACCTCGTTCTCTCCTACACGCTGCGGCCGATCCTCGAGGAACGGATGCCCGTCCTGAGGATGCCGAGGGAGGACGCGACGCACCTCGCCGACGCGCTGCAAAGCTTCTACGTCGATCCCTCGATTCCCGAGGATCCCTTCGCCGGCCGACCCGCTTCGGATGCCGACCCGGTCGAGGGCCAGCGGCTCTACACGGCTCTCGGCTGCCGGGGCTGTCACATCCTCGGATCGTCGGGCGGCTACTACGGGCCCCCCCTGACCGAAGCCGGGAAGAGGCTCAAGCCGGGCTGGACGTATTTCTGGCTCAAGGGGCCGCAGCGCTGGCGGGCGGACGTCCGGTGCCCCGACTACGGCCTCTCCGACACGGACGCGCTCCGCCTGACCGCCTACCTCGAGACGCTCCTGCCCGCGCCCGCCTCCGCGAAGCCCGTGACCGCGGCCAAGGGGGCCCGATGAGCTTCCCGAAAACGGCCTTCGTCATCTTCGTTCCCTTGCTCGCGATGGCTGCCTGCACCCGGAAGCCGGCGCCGCCCGCGCAGGCAAACACGGCCCCAGCACCGCCGCCGCCCGCGGCGGCAACGACGGCCCCGGCTCCAGCGCCGCTCCCGTACGAGGCGCGCCGCGGCAAGGCCAGCTTCACGCACTACTGCCAGACGTGCCATGGCGAGACCGGAGCCGGCGACGGCTTCAACGCCTTCAATCTCGATCCGCGTCCGCGCGATCTCTCCGACCCCGGCTTCCAAAAGAAGAAAAGCGACGCCGACCTGGCCGATGCGATCACGCGCGGCGGCGCGGGCGTGGGCCTCTCCTCCCTCATGCCGCCGTGGGGACACACGCTGACGGCCCGCCAGATCGGAGAGGTGGTGCTCTACGTCCGAACGCTCCCGAACGCAAAAGCAAAGTAAGGAGGTCCGTCGATGCCAGTCTGCCGGTCCCTCGCCATCCTGTCCGCGCTCCTGATCACGGGGTGCACGAGCGTGTCGGCCCACGGCATCATCCGGGACTCCGAGGGGCGGCCGATCGACAGCGCCTCGGTCACCGTCCGCGAGGCCACCTCGGGCACGACTCTCGAGACCGCCTCTTCAGAGGTCACCGGCTGCTTCAATCTGTTCGCCCTCGTGAAACGCGAGCAGAGCCGATTCATCCTCGAAGCGGGGGCGCCTGGCAGGAAGCCGGTGGCGTTCACGTTCGAGCGGAATCAGCGCGACCCCCTTCTGATCGTCGTGGCGGGTGACTCCGCTCACGAGGACAGCAGCGTCCGTGCGCTCACGCCTTCCGAACGGAACAGCCTGTACGACCTGTACTGTGCGCCGGCAAGCGTCCCAGGCGCGACGAGCCTCGGCCTGAGGTAGATCCCTGGCGACGTCGGGGGGCTCCCGCCGGGGAGCCCCCCTCGCGCGTGCGGCTACCGGGGATTCGCTCCCGTCGCGTAGATTCCGTCGCCGGTCTTGTTGTCGACGAGGGCCGAATAGACGAAGAGCGGCCCGTCGGCCGAGTACGTGACGAAGAAGTCTTCTTGTGTGCGGTCGCTCTCCGACACGGTCGAGATCAGGCCGAAGGCCGCCTGCTGGACCCGCGCAAAGCCCGGGACCGGGACCGTGACGGTCGAGCCGATGATCGTCCCGTCATTCTTCTTCGCAGTGAATTTCGCGGTCACCGTATTCGCCGTCGGGTTGAAGTAGCCGATGTTCGTCCGGAATCCTTTTCCGTCGGCGATGTCGCTCGCCGAGGCGTTCGAGAGGAGCGGAAGCGTTCCGTTCGTCGGAGTCTCCGTCGTGGCGGCGGCGGGGACACCGAGGCCGTTCGTTCCGGCGTTGGTCGAACGCAGATCGTTCAGCACGCGCGAGGTGACGACGACGGGCACGTTCGACGTCACCTTGAGGCTTCCAAAGCCAGTGTCGAGGCCGAAAGTAGTCTTCAGCACGTCGTTGATCACCGCCTGGTTGTTAGCCGACACCGGGACATGCGCCGGCGTCGTGTTCACCGGCCCCGTGGCGGAGCCCGCGGCAGCGAAGAAATCGACATGGACATCGGCTGCGATCCCCGTCGGGTTGACGATGCGCAGATCCGACACGAACGAGGTCCCGTTCAGGCCCGCCAGCTTGACGACCGTCGGGATGTACACGGTCGTGGGGAGCGCGGCATTCAGCACGCCGCGTACGGCGCCCTGGGGGTTGGCGGGTGTGTGCGCGTTGACGTAGAAGCCTGAAGGGTTGGAGAGGATCTCCGCCGCGAGCGCCGGGGTGATCGTGGTCGTGCCGCTCGAGACCCCGTTGACGAACGGGTTGGGGAAAGGCACGACGACCGGGCCGGGGGGGGCGAGCCCCAGGAAACCGCGGTGGATGTGGGACGCCGACGGCGTCGGAATGCCCTGTACGATGAGCGTGTAATCGACCGTGATCCCCTTGATCGTGACGAGCGCGACACCTCCGCCGGCCGGGTCGCCAGCGCCAGGAGCCTCGCCGGCGCCGGAGAGAGAGGTCACGAAGGTGGCTGTCTGCTGCGTGCTCGGGCCGAGCTGGCCGCGCAACGCGCCGGACGGGGACGCGGACGTGTGGACGTTCACGTAGTACTGGTCCGGGTGCGCGAGCAGATCGTCGATGTCGCTTTGCGCCGGCGCTGGAGTAACCGTTCCCGTCGCGAACCCGTTCGTGAACACGGGCGCGTGGAAGTCGAAGACGACCCCGCCCGAAACCCTTTCCGCTGCCTTGTGGATGTGCGCCAGGATCGGAGTTCCGATCCCTTTGACGAGGATCGAAAACGTCATGGTCGTCCCGTTGACCGTGATGGCGGCCAGGCCGCTTCCATTTGCGTCGGAAGGGCTGACGACAATGGACGTGGGCTCCGCGGTTGCGGTCAATGCGGCTCCAAACGTAATCGCATCGGCGAGGGCGCCGAAGGGTGTCAACAGGGACAGAGCAACAGCGCCTGAAAAGAGCCTCGAGATTCTCATGGGGACCAATCCTCCCTGAGACGGATTCTCACCACGTATTGAAATGGAAGTCAATGCGCCGAGCGTGTGAACAAATCGGTAAATTGTGCTGCCACTTTCGAGGCGCCCGACGGCCGACGATCAGGCGCGGGACGCGATCCACATTTCATTTAGCGATCAAACGCGGTCTCGTAATCCCGCGCCGCCCGTCGCGCGTCGAAGGCCTGTGAGAAACTCCCGCCCCCGGCACTCCTCGCCGGTGGGTCTCACCATCTCCATCTCCCTCTCCATGAAAGGTCCGCCATGCACGTTCGCTTCCGTCTTCTAGCCTCTTTAGCAGTCGTTTTCGCCGCGTCTGTCGTCGGCCGGTCCATCTCGGCGGACGTCGTGATCCCGTCGAGCGCCTACAGCCGGGGCCTCGGCAACGCCGAGTTCCGGAGCGACGTCCGGGTGTTCAACCCGACGAGCTCGGCGATCGCCTACACGCCTGTCCTCTACGACCAGCGCTCCGGCCAGACGTTCACGGCTCCGCTCCAGACGATCCCCCCTCGGGCCCAGCAGTCTTTCGACAACATCCTGGGGACGCTCTTCGGCCGCACGATCGACGACGCCTCGTTCGGGCCGATCCGGTTCCAGACGTCCGGCGCGATCGTCGTCTCATCCTCCGTCAACAACTACAACGCCTGCGGCAACGGTGCGGTCTCCGGCCAGTGGCTCCCCGGCCTCGACGCGTCGGCCGCCCTGAATGCCGGCACGCTCGTCCAACTGGCCTCGAGCGTGGACCTGGGCAGCGGGTACCGGACGAACGTCGTCTTCACGAACCCGGGCACGCAGCCCGCGACGGTGACGGCGAAGGTGCGGAAGGGGGACGGGACGCAGATTTCGAGCGCGACGCTCGACCCGCTCGGGGCGAACGGGTTCATCCAGATCGGCAACTGGGGCTCGTTTCCCGGCGTCGCGGGCACCGCGGACACGAACCTCTGGCTCGAGTTCACGAGCGACCAGCCCGTGCTCGCCTTCGCGTCGGTCATCAACAACCTGTCCGGCGATCCGTTCGCCATCGTGATGACCGCCGAGCCCGCAACGGGCGCGGGCGCTCCCGTGGCTTCCTACACCGTCTCGGCGAACCCCGTGACCGGCCAGCCCGTCACGTTCACCGACACGTCCACGAACTCCCCGGTGAACCGCTTCTGGGTCTTCGGCGACGGAGCGGTCAGCGTGCCCGGCTCCAGCGTCGTCCAGCACACGTACGGCGCCGCGGGCACGTACAAGTCGGCGCTCCTCGTCGACAACGCGAGCGGCCCGAGCAGCGCGACGAGCGACGTCGTCGTGGCAGCGGCGAGCGCCACGCCGATCCCCGTTTCGATCGTCGCGACGACGAGCAATTTCACGCACTGGACGTACAACCCGAACAATGTCACGTTGAAGGTCGGCCAGCCCTACGTGATCACGTGGACGACGCCACTCGCCGAAGCGACGGTGCACGGGATGGGAGGCCTCGAGGTGCTCGGAATCGCGGGCTGCGACGCGATCTCGGCGCAGTCCCCGTGCGCGCGGAGCTTCACGCCCACCGCCGGCATGGTGGGCTCGCACCTTTACGCCTGCACGCAAACCTCGTGCGGGACGGCCAGCGAGCACCTCGGCATGACCGCCACGCTCACGATCGCGCCCTGACGGCCCCTCCCGGCGCGCCGGCCTTTCATGCGAGAGGCATGACGCCCGTCATACCTGGAAGCCCCCCCGCCGCCTAGCTTCTGTGTGGGGCGGTGGGGGGACAACATGGCCGCGAACCCGCAGGAATCACGCGGAGGCGAGGTTGCGGAGGTCGGCGCGGGGACCCTCCCCGACGAGACCCTGGTGGCCTTGGCGCTCGACGGAGCGCTCACGTCACGCTCGACGCATCCCTCCTCGACACGCTCTCCGATCTGGCGAGCGCGCAGCGGCAGACCGATGTCGGGGATGGGCTCCTGCTGGCGTCAAGTGGCGCTGCTTCCGCGGCAAGGAGCTCCTCCGCCGGACCCTTTCGCCCGGTCCCCCTGTCGAACACTATGAGGTGGTCCAGGTGTCGCCCTCGAATCACCAGACTGATTCTCAATCCAATGGTTTGGATCGGAGGTGCCTCCGCCGTGCACCCCGTTCGAATTTCGCCCTTTGACTACAGCGTCTTACCTCCGATAGGCTCCCGCCACCAAAAGGCAGCGGAATTGCACCACTTTCCAGGTGACTCGACACAACCTTGTTCTACGACCCGGTGACGAGAGCGTCAACGATTCCGAAAAACTCTCAGAAGCGGTGGCGAGAGGACCCCGCGTTCACCTCGTACTTCAGACGGTCGGTTTAATTCGTTAAACAGGGAGGTAGACACTATGAAATCGCGTTGGTTGAGCACGTTTCTGGTGCTCGCGCTCGCCGTCCTCGGTCTGACGTCGAACGTGGCCTATTCGCAGACGACCGGCACCATCGACGGGGTCGTGTCCGACACCTCGGACGCGCCCCTCCCCGGGGCGAAGGTCGAGGCGAAGTCGCCCTCGCTCCAGGGCGTCCGGAGCGTCGTGTCGGACGCCTCGGGGCGTTACCGGTTCGCCGCCGTTCCGCCGGGGACCTACACCGTCACGGCGTCCCTGCCGGGCTTTCGTTCCATCCAGCGGAACGGCATCGTCGTTACTCTCGACGGCACGGCGAGCGTCCCCTTCCGCCTCGACATCTCCAAGACATCCGAGATCACTGTGACGGGCGAGATGCCCGTCGTCGACACCACGGACACCACGACCGGGATCAACATCCGGCAGGAGATAGCCGGAAAGATGCCGCTCGGGCGAAACTACGCCTCTGCGGTGGCGATGAACCCGGGCGTCTCGATCGACTCGGGGGACACGCAGGGCCGGGCCCTCGCCTTCAGCATCTACGGGGCCACCTCCATCGAGAACCAGTATCTCGTCGACGGCGTCAACACGACGAACGTCATCCGCGGCTTCCAGGGGAAGGCCCTGTCGGCCGAGTTCGTCGAGGAGGTGCAGATCAAGACGGGCGGCTACGAGGCCGAGTACGGCCGCGCCATGGGCGGCATCATCAACGTCGTCACGAAGTCGGGCGGCAACGAGTTCAAGGGGGACGCCTTCGGCTACTTCCAGACCAAGGGCCTGACGGCCGCTCGGAAAGGCGATGCGACGACCGACGAGAACTTCACCGGTCCCCCGAACGGCGTCGACGACTCGCAACGGAACTCGCAGGACATCGGCGCCGACCTCGGCGGCTACGCGCTCAAGGACCGCCTGTGGTTCTTCGGCGCATACAACCGCGTGAACCAGGACGTCGACCAGCTCACGCTCGCCGGCACGGGCCTCCCGAACGCCGGTCAGACTTTCCCGATCAGCTATCACTCCGACCTCTTCTCCGCCAAGCTGACGGGCCGGATCACGGACTCGACGACGCTCGTCGGGACGATCTTCGGCGACCCGGAGGAGCGGACGGGCGCGCTCCGCAACTTCACGTCCGACAATCCCGTCTCGCAGCAGGGCACGCGCAAGATCGGCGCGACCGACTTCTCGGTCGGTGTGTCGCAGATCTTCGGCAGCTCGGGCCTGTTCGACGCCCGCTACTCGCGCCACAAGGACCGTTACACCCTGACGGGCGCCGGCGCGAGCATCGCCCAAACCCGGGACTTCACGTTCGACCCCAACAACTTCATCGCGGGGGGCGGCTTCGGTTCCGTCCGCGGCTTCCGGGACTTCAACGAGTCCAAGCGGGACGCCATCAAAGGGAGCGGGTCGTTCTTCTTCTCCTCGCACGAGATCAAGGGCGGCGTCGACTTCGAGAACAACCTGACGGTGTCGACGGACGTTTTCAGCGGCGGGGCGCAGGTCGACAAGTTCAACTGCTCGAGCGACATCTGCACGGGCGCGCACGCGGGCGATGCCTTCTACTACGGGCACAACTTCTACACGCTTACGACCGACAAGACGCAGCTCCAGAGCGCGTTTCTGCCGGGGGGTAACACCGTTGCCCCTCGGGCGTACCGGCTCGGGGTCTTCCTGCAGGACACCTGGAAGGTCATCCCCAGCCTGACCGTTCACTTGGGCCTGCGGTATGACCAGGAGGACATCCGGAGGTCCGACGGCACCGAGATCTTCAACGACCGGGCCGTCGATGCGAACGGCAAGGTCCTCCAGCAGGGAGGCCAGACGTTCAAGCTGAAGAACGAATGGCAGCCGCGCATCGGCATCGCGTGGGATCCGGCAAAGGACGGCTCCACCAAGGTCGCCCTCTCCCTGGGGCGTTTCTATTACGCGCTGCCCACCGACCTGACGGTCCGGTCCTACGGCAAGAAGATCTCCGCCACCACGTACAGCTACAGCACCGATCCGCTCAACGTCGCACAGGACCCGACGATCGGCCGCCAGCCCTTCACGCAGGGCGGCGTCACCAACGAGCCGTTCCAGGACGACCTGAAGGGGATCTACCAGGACGAGTTCACGCTCGGCATCGAAAAGGCCTTCGACTCGACGTTCTCCGTGGGCGTTCGGTACATTTACCGGAACCTCGGCCGCACCATCGAGGACCGCTGCGATTTCGACGCCGGCTTCGCCGAGTCCAATGGAAACACGTGCGTCATCGTCAACCCCGGCTCGGGCAGCCCCTTCGCCACGGGGGCGGGCGTTCACACGTGTGACGGACGCGACTTCATCGACGCCAGCGGCAACTCACCGCAGTCGCAGTGCACGGGCCCGCAGACGACGAACGTCACGATTCCGGCCGCGGAGCGGAAGTTCCACGGTGTCGAGGTCGTGGTCAAGAAGCGCGTCTCCAACGCGCTCTGGGCCCAGGCGAGCTACCTCTGGTCGCACGTGTACGGCAACTACGACGGCGAGGCGTCGATCGGCGAATTCACCTACGCCGGCGGCGGACAGACGGATCCCGGCATCAACGCCGACTACGACTACCCGGGGTTCCTGAAGTTCGCGCAGGGCAACCTCTTCCTCGACCGGCGGCATTCCTTCCGGCTCGACGCGGCATACACGGCCCCCTTCGGGCTGACGGTGGGCGTCAACACGCACGTGAAATCGGGCGCCCCCCTCAGCAAGTACGGCTATATCAACGGCGGTTACATCGCCGAACCCAACTTCGTCACGCCGCGCGGAAGCGAGGGGAGTCTCCCCACCGACTACGAGGTCAATCTCTCGCTGGCGTACGCTCTCAAGCTCAACACCATCACCGTCACGCTTTTCGCGCAGGGCTTCAACCTGCTCAACAGGCAGACCATCTGGGGCCAGGATCAGGACTGTTCCGTCCTTCCACCCACGAACAACGACCCGAACCTCGTGAGCGGCTGTTCCGCCGCGACGAATCCCGATGGCGCCAACCCGAATTTCGGGAAAGTCACCTGGCGGTCCGCCCCGCGGGTGGTCAAGGTCGGCGCCCGCGTCTCCTTCTAGATTCGTTCCGATCGACCTCCTCGGGCCCCGGGCAACCGGGGCCCGTTTTCCTTAGCCCGGTAGAATCCTCTCCGGTGGTTCATCCGTCTCGTCAGCCGCGGAGGCTCGCCGTTTCCGCCGCAGTGACGCTTCTCGCCGCGGCTCTGCACGCACCGGGATCGAGCCCCCAGCCGCCTTTCGCCCTCAGGCCGCGCGTCATTCTCGTGGGCTGGGACGGCGCGGACTGGGGGCTCCTCGACCCTCTGCTCGCGGAGGGAAAGCTGCCGCACCTCGCGCGACTCGCCGCGCGTGGGCGGACATACGACCTCGCGACCTTCGAACCGATGGCGTCGCCGCTCATCTGGACGACGATCGCGACCGGCCGCACGCCGGTCGACCACGGCGTGGCTGATTTCCAGGAGAACGACCCGCAGAATCGGGTCCTGATCCCGGTGACGAGCCGCTCGCGGAAGGTGCCCGCGATCTGGAACGCGGCCTCGGCGCGCGGCATTTCCGTCGGCACCGTGGGCTGGTGGGCGACCTGGCCCGCGGAGAAGGTGAACGGTTTTCTCGTCTCCGACCGCGTCGCGCCGGTTCTCTTCGACCCCGAGAGCCTCGCCCGCTCTCCCGCTCTGACGTGGCCCGAGGGGCTGGCGGACGGGGCTCGCCTCGTCCTCGGCCGCGAGGGCAGGCCGCCGTACGAGGATGTCGCGAAAGGGCTCTCCCTGACGCGAGCCGAGTTCGACGCGGCGGTCCTCGCCGGAAAGGACCTCGCCGATCCGGTGACCGGCTTTCGAAAGATCCTCGGCGTCACGCGCGTGACCGGGCGGATCGCCCTCGACCTCTACGACCGCGAAAAGCCGGAGCTGCTGATGGTCTACTTTCAGGGGACGGACGAGATCGGCCACGTCCTCGGACGCTTTCGCCCGCCGCGCCTTCCGGGAGTGACCGAGGAGGAGGTTCGGAAATACGGGAACGGCGTCGCGGCCCTCTACCAGGAGGCGGACCGGCTCCTGGGCGAGCTCTCCGCACGGGCCGAACGGGACGGGGCGACGCTGCTCCTTCTCTCCGATCACGGCTTCCGGTGGGGAAAGGACCGGCCGGTCGCCTTTTCCGGCGTGCAGCTCGAGACGGCATACCTCTGGCATCGGACGCCGGGGATCCTCGTGGCCGCGGGACCAGCAGTGGCGCCGTCCGCGGCGCGGGGGAAGGCGACCGTCTTCGACGTCGCGCCGACCCTGTCGCGCCTTCTCGGCCTCCCGCCCGATCCCGCCTGGGAAGGGCGCCCCGTGCCGGGGATCGTCGCGAAGGCGCCTCCGCCCCTCGCGGCGAAGAGCTGGGTCTCGTTCACCGCCGTGGAGCGGCTGGTCCCCGAAGGGAGGCCCGCCGAGGAGAAGCGCCTCGCCGACGAGTTCACGAAGAAGCTCATCTCGCTCGGGTACCTCACGGGAGCGGAGGCGTCGCACCTCGAGAGCGCCTCGGCGCCGCGGCCCGGACTCGAGACGGCCATGGGGCTCTCGAACATCGGCACGTTCCTGAGAAAGCGCGGCAAGCCGTCCGATTCGATTCCCTGGTACCGGAGGGCGCTCGACATCGACTCCGCAGCTCCCAAGGTCTGGATGAACATGTCGGACGCGTACTTCGCGCTCGGGAAGTGGCCCGAGGCGGACGACGCGCTCCTGACCGCTCTCCGGCACGGCTACCACGATCCAGATGGGGCCGTCGAGCGCCGGGCCGCCGCCTACCGGCAGCTCGCCGCGCGGTCGCGCGCCGCCGCTCCCCGCAGGCTCTCGTTCCTGAAGGCCGCCGCGGCGGCGCTGCCCGGGAGCGCGCGGACGAAACGCGCTCTCGGCGACGTCCTCTTCGAAGCGAAGGACTGCGCGGGAGCGGAGGCGGCGTTCGCCGATGCGGTCGCGCGGGAGGAAGGCGACGTGATGTCCCGGAACGGTCTCGGGCTCTCGCTTTTCTGTCAGGGCCGTCTCGCGGAAGCCCGCCGCGAGCTTTCGCGGTCGCTCGCGCTCAAGCCGGACCAGCCGCAGATCCGCTCCGCCCTCGCGATGATCGAGGCCGCCTCGGACGCGCCCCGACGCTAACGGCCCTTCGGCTCTCCCAGGAGCTCTCCGCGCTCGTCCACCGCCGACCGCGTATCTCGCCGCCTCCCGTTTTCGTCTCGGTCATGCGAGTCGGGTCACGCGCCCGACGGAAAGGCAGCCATGAAGAAGAACATCGGGAACGTCGAGCGAATCGTCCGCGTGGTCCTCGGGATCGCGATCCTGTCCCTGGCATTCGTGGGGCCCCGGTCGCCCTGGGCGTTTCTGGGGATCCTTCCGATCGTGACGGGCGCGATCGGCTATTGCCCCCCGTACGCCCTCTTCGGCATCGACTCCACGACTCCGGCGCGCGGGGAGCGGTGAGCGTCCGGGAATCCCGCTAGACTCGTTCTCGACGTATGGCCCGGACCGACACGAGGCGTCTTGCGTCCGTGGCATGCGCCGCCGCGCTGCTGCTCGCGGGTGCGTGGTCCCTCTTGACATGGCCGTTCGCGCCGCTTCCACCGGTACCGAACGTGCGGTACGGGGTGACCGAGATCCTGCGGGACGGCCTCGAGGCCGAGGCGAGTGTTCGGGCTCCCCGGGAGAGGGGAAGCGCGGGAACGGAGCGGATCACGCAGACGTTCAAGGCCGCCGCCGGGAACCTGAACGGCGTGATCCTGAACCTGGCGGCGGCGCCCGGCTCGACGGGATCCGTTCACATCAGCATCACCGAGCGCGGTACGGCCACGAAGGCCTTCGAAGAGAACGTCAGTCCGGGCGACCTCTCGAAGCCGCCGTTCACGCACCGCCTGACGTTTCCCGCGATCCCGGAGTCCGAAGGACGGATTTACGAGATCGCCATCGAGCAGCCGTCGTCTCACCCGGTCGCGGTCCCGCTCGGCCCCGCTCGTTCCTACACGGACGGAGAGCTCCGGTACGACGGCCAGCGGCTCGCCTCGGAGCTCCTCTTCCTTCCCCGCTACGCGACGAGGTGGAACCTCCTCGCGGGGGCGGCGATCCCGATCGTCATCGTCCTCCTCGCGGCCGGCTTGCGCTCGCGCACGGCCGGTCACGTCGCCGCGACGGGCGTGATGGCGTTCCTCGTCCTGCTCTCCGTATCCGTCTGGCAGAGGGAGTATCAGTTCAAAAGCGCGAGTGAGTGGCTTCCGGACGCGTACGGTGTTTTCGCGGATCGCCTCAAGGACGTGCTCACGCTCGGAACGCCCGGCCTCGGTTCGCGCCTCCTGGCCGACCTGCGGTCTTATCCGCACGCGCACAGCCCCCTGACCCCGTCGCTCGTCGCCGTGACCTCGATCTTCGTCGGCGACACCGTGCGGTCGTTCCTCCTCGTCACGTTCCTCCTGTCGGTCGGGACCGGATGGCTCCTCCTGCTCCTCCTCGAGGAGATCCCCGACCTCTCCTGGCCCGTGGTCTGGGCCGTCTGGGGCGCCGGAGTGACGCACTACCTGTTCGTCCGGGCGGCCGCGCGCACAAGCACGGATCCGGTCGGATACTTCTTCGTCGTACTCGGCCTCTATCTCGGCGCGCGAGCGCTGCGAAGGGGACCGACGCCGTGGACGATCGCCGCGCTCGTCGCAGCGCTGGCGCTCGGTCTCTTCTCCCGTTTGACCGTCCTGCCGTTGAGTCCCGTCGTGGGGATGGCGCTCGGCGGCTCGGACCTCTTCGAAAGGAGGCGGCCGGCCCTCCGGAGCCTCGTCGCGGCGGCCCTCGTCGCGGCCCTCCCGGTCGCCGTCTTTTTCGGGAGCATCTGGAGCCTCGGCCTCTTTCCCACGTTCGCGCTGGCGAGAGAGAAGATGAGGTCCTTCGCGGACGCAAGGACACCGATGCGGTTTTTCCTCTGCGTCCTGGTGCTTCTCGGCCTCTCCGTTCTTCCGGCGCTCAGCCGATCCGCGCGCCGCTCGCAGCTCCCCATCCGCCTTCTGGGCCTGGTGTGGCTGGTGGTCTTTCTTTCGTTCATCCTGGCGGCGGCGACGTTCTGGAACCGGCACTTCCTTCACGCGCTGCCGGGCGTCCTACTCCTCGCTGCTCCGGGGCTCGAACGCTGGGAGACCTCCCGACCTCTCGCGGTGCGGCTGTGGCTCTGGGCAAGTGTCCTCCTCGGGCTCGGGTGGACCGCCGTCAACCTGGTGAGTGGCTTCGGGCTCGGCCTGCCGAACCTCACGGATTGAGCCGGCTCTCGTCTCTCGCGCAAGCGCCCGACCGGGCCCGTGGGGAGCGCTGCATTGACACGGGGAAGGGGTAGGCCTAGCTTGGAGGAGTGAGCACGCCGGTCGCCGCGTTCCTCCTCGTGACCGCGGCCTTTCTGTCCCCCGGCCCCGCGGTGGCGGCGGGCGCGAGCTCTCCGTGGGGGGCGAACTACTTCCCCAACGTCCTTCTGACCACACAGGACGCGAAAACGGTTCGTTTCTGGGACGACCTCATCAAGGACAAGAAGGTCGTGATCAACTTCTTCTATACCGAGTGCGGTCACAATTGCCCGCTCGAGACCGCCAAGCTGGCCCAGGTGCATCGGCTCCTCGGAGACCGGATGGGGCGGGACATCTTCTTCTATTCGATCAGCATCGATCCGAAGCGCGATACGCCGAAGGTTCTCAAGAAATACGCCCAGAGGTTCGAGGTGGGGCCCGGGTGGCTGTTCCTCACCGGCAGGAAGGCCGATATCGAGCTCGTGCGCGCGAAGCTCGGGCAGGCCGCCGGGCCCGGCCAGAACGAGCTGACCGACCACTCCTCGACGCTCACGATCGGCGACGCCGCGACGGGTCAGTGGATCCGGGATGCCGCCACCGCGGACCCGCGGTTCATCGCCATCATGGTCCGCGATTGGCTTTCCTCGTGGAAGGATCACAAGCCGATTGCGAACGACTCGAAGGCGCCATCCGTCGACGAGGGCATCGCGGACAGAGGGGAGCACCTGTTCAGGACCCGATGTGCCGCGTGCCACACGATCGGCCACGGCGACGGGCTCGGGCCGGACCTCATCGGCGTCGCCGAAGTCCGGGACAAGTCCTGGCTCGCCCGCTACATCGCGGCTCCCGACGAGGTGCTTGCCTCGGGCGACCGCTTCGCCAGGAGTCTCTTCGAGAGATACAGGAAGGTGCGGATGCCCAACCTTCGCCTCGGCGGGGCGGACGTGGACGCGCTGATCAGCTTTCTCGAGGCGCGAAGCGTCGACAGCCACAGGCCTGAAAAGACGGAGGCGAAACCGCCGGACTCCGCCGGCGCCGCGCAGACGCCTTCCAGGTAACCCGGCTCTGCCCCTCAGAAGACGAACATACCGATCGCGGCTCCGATCGAGGAGACGTCACAGTCCATCCAGGAATTCGACGAGCACCTGGTTGACCGCCTCCGGCTCCTCGATCGCCGAGCTATGGCCCGCACCCGGAATCACGACGAGCCTCGACTCCGGGATCCGCGTCCGGATCCGCTCGGCCCTGGCGGAAGGCGTCGCGACATCCAGATCGCCCACGACGATGAGCGTGGGGAGGGCGATCCGTCCGATCTCCTCGTAGACCCCGGATCGGTCGATGACGCCCGTGACGGCGCGCGTGATGCCGATTCGGTCGTTGGCGATCAGCCGGCGGCGCCATTCCTGTTTGAGCTCGTCCCGCGCGGGATCCTCGAGGAATTTCCGGCCGAAGAGGATCTTCAGCACGCGGCCCGCCACCGGCCTCACGCCAAGCCAGCGCGCCACGAGGTTGAGGCGTCGGTACGGGCCGACGTTCTCCTCCGGCTCGGGATCGGCGCTCGTCTCGAGCAGGACGAGCGACCGCAGGAGCGCGGGCCGGCGGGCGGCGAGCCGCATCCCGACGAAGCCTCCCATCGAGAGGCCGACGAAATGGCAGGGGGCGCAGCCGAGGGCCTCGATGAGGCCGGCCGCGTCCTCGGTCAGACTGTCCATGTCGTAGCCGGACGCGGTGGTCTCGCTCTGCCCCTGTCCCCGGAAGTCGAACGTGACGCACCGATACCGGTCTCGCAAGGCCCGGACCTGGCTCTCGAACATTCGGCCGCTGAAGAGGAGACCGCGCGCGAAGACGATCGTCTCCCGCCCTCTTCCCTCCTCCTCGTAATGAATCTCGGCGCCGTTGATCCTCACCCGAGGCATTGCGACCTCCTCGTCAAGACCGGCGATCCCGGAATTGCTCTCGCAGCACCTTCTTGTCGAGCTTGCCGACGCTCGTCTTCGGCAGCTCGAGAACGAGAACGATCTCGTCGGGCAGCCACCACTTCGGCACCCTCGGGGAGAGGAAGGCCCGCAATTCCTCCGGCGTCGCGTGCATCCCCGGCTTCACGACGACGCACGCGAGAGGACGCTCGTCCCACTTCTCGTCGGGAACGCCGATCACCACGGCCTCGAGAACCGAAGGATGTCCCGCCAGCTCCAGCTCCAGTTCGACGCTCGAGATCCACTCGCCCCCGGACTTCACGAGGTCCTTCGCGCGATCGACGATCCGGATCGACCCCCCTGCGTCGACGACGGCGATGTCTCCGGTCCGAAGCCAGCCGTCGTCGAATCGCTCCGCCGACTTCTCGTCGTTGTAGTAGGACTCGGCGACCCAGTTTCCCCTCACCTCCAGCTCTCCCTTCGTCCGGTCGTCCCACGGCGCGACGCGGCCCTCCGGGGAGACGACGCGGAACCTGACGCCCGGCACGACCCGGCCCTGCCGGGCCCGCATCCGGAACTGCTCGGCCTCGGGAAGATCCCGCATTTCGTCCGTCGGGCACGAGAGCGACGCGACCGGCCCGGTCTCGGTCATCCCCCAACCCTGCACGACGTCGACGCCCGCGAGGCTCTTGAACCGCTCGATCATCGAAACGGACGCCGCCGAGCCGCCGACGGTGACGAGCCGAAGGGACGACAGGTCGCTCCGCGTCGTTTCGAGGTGCTGGAGAAGGCCGGTCCACACCGTCGGGACGCCGGCCGCGACCGTCACGCGCTCGCGCTGGATCAGGCCGACGAGGGCCGCCGGGTCGGCGCTGGCGGCGCCGGCGAGGACGATTCTCGAGCCCGCGATCAGGGCCGCGTATGGGAGGCCCCACGCGTTCGCGTGGAACATCGGCACGACCGGGAGGACGGCGTCCCGGTCCGTCAGCCCGAGGCAGCTCGCGAGGTTCACCATCGTCGCGTGCAGGACCGTCGATCGATGCGAGTAGACGACGCCCTTCGGGTGACCCGTCGTGCCGCTCGTGTAACACATCGCGGCGGCGTCGTTCTCGTCCGGCTCGGGCCAGGGGAAGTTCGGGACGACGGAGGCGAGGAGCTCCTCGTAGTCGCAGCTCGAAGGGAACGCGCCCCGGCCCGCCTCGCCCATGACGACGACGTGCCTCACAGAGTCGAGGCGCGGCGCGATCGCGGCGAAGGCCGGGAGGAGCGGCGCATCGACGAAGACGACGCGGTCCTCGGCGTGGTTCGCGATCCACGCGGTCTGGTCGGCGTGGAGCCGGATGTTCAGCGTGTGGAGAACGGCCCCCATGCACGGCACCGCGCAGTAGAGCTCCTCGTGCCGAAACGTGTTGAAGGCGAACGTGGCGACGCGGTCGCCCGGCCCGACGCCGAGCGCCGCCAGCGCGGAGGCCAGGCGGGAGACGCGTTCGCCGAACGCCGCGAACGTCTCCCGGTGGACGCCGCCCTTCGTCCAGGTGACGATCTCCTGCCGCGGGAAGAGCGTCACCGCGCGTTCGAGGATCCGGTTGACGACCAGCGGATCGTGCTGCATGAGTCCGCGCATCGCGACTCCTTTCCGGCGCCTCCTCAGGTCAGAAGCGCCCGCGCCAGGACCATCCGTTGCACGTCGTTGGCGCCCTCGACGATCTGCGCGATCTTGGCGTCGTTGAAGAAGTGGATGGCGGGGAACTCCTCGGAAACGCCGGTCGCCCCGCAGAGCTGGACCGCCTCGGCGGTCACGAAGAGAGCCGTATCGGTGGCGACGAGCTTCGCCGCGGCGGCCGCGGCCGAGAACGAAGCCTCCGCGTCGCGAAGGCGCGCGGCCTCGCGCACGAGAGCGGCCGCCGCCTCCGTCCGCGCGGCCATCTCCGCGAGGCGCGCTCTGACGACGTCGTTCTTCTCGAGCGGGCGGCCGAAGGCCTTTCGCGTCCTCACGTAGCCGAGCGCGGCGTCGAGAGCTCCCCGGCAGAGGCCGACCGCAAGGGCTCCGATCGTGATGCGCCCCGAGTCGAGGGCGGTCAGCGCGATTCCAAGACCGTCCCCCGGCCGGCCCACGAGCGCCCCTTTCGGCAGGCGTACGTCGGCGAGGGAGAGTCCGCCGGTGGGCGATCGCCGGAGCCCCATCTTTCTCTCGGGAGGAAGCGGCGTGAAGCCGGGAACACCCTTCTCGACGAGAAACGCGGAGATCTCATTCTCGCCCGTCCGGGCGAAGACGACGAAAAGGTCGGCGACGGTCGAGTGCGTGATCCAGGCCTTGTTCCCGCTGATCAGAAAACCGTCGCCGTCGGCCTTGGCGCGCGTCGCGATCGCCGCGGCGTCGGAGCCCGTCTCGGGCTCGGTCAGCGCAAAGGCCCCGAGCAGCTCCCCGCGGGCGAGGCGCGGCAGGTACCGGCTCTTCTGCTCTTCCGTTCCGAACCGGCTCAGGATGAGCTGCGGCAGGCCGTGGACGGAAAGCGTGCCCGCGAGCGCGCCGCCGGCGACGGCCAGCTCCTCGAGGACGAGGGCGTACGTCGCGTAGTCGGCGCCTCCCCCGCCGTGTTCGGCGGGGAACGGGATGCCGCCCAGCCCCATCGCGCAGAGCCGCGAGAAGAGCAGTCGCGGGAACTCGTCGCCAGGAGACGAAGCGAGGTATGGCTTCAGCTCGTCCTTCACGAAGCGGCGGACCGTCCCGGCCACCGCCCGCTGCTCTTCCGTCCGGAGATCCTCGAAGAGCGGCCTCATTCAGCGGATCCTCGGGACGATCTCGTACCGCCCGTCACGGCCGCGGCGGAAGACGCCGCGGCCTTTCTCGAGCCGGAGCTCCGCCTTCACGGCCTCGGCGAGCGTCGCGACGGGCGTCACGCAGACGTCGAGCGACTCGAGCCGCCTGGTCCACTCCGCGAACGACCGGCGCCGCGTCGCCGCCGCCAGGCGCGCGCGCGCCCGCCGCCCGGCGGCACCGGCGGCGTACTGGTAAGGGACGAGCTCCGCCAGGCCGACGGCCGCGCAGAAGCCGGCCCAGAACTTGGACTCGATGCAGGCCACCGCGAGGAGGCGTCCGTCCTTCGTCGGGTAAAGGCCGTAGCAGGGGTGGACCTCGTGCGTCACCAGGGCTCCGTCGCTCACCACCCGTCCCGTCGCGAGGTACTCGGCGGCGCCGAACGAGAGGAGCGCGAGGCTTCCCTCGTGGACGGACACCGTCACCGCGGTGGACCGGCCCGTCCGCTCCCTTTCGAGAAGGCCGGTCAGGACGGCGGTCACCGCGGGCCACGCCCCGCCCGCGACGTCCGGGATCTGGAACCGCGGGATGACCGGCCGGCCGCGCGCGTCACGGTTCAGGTCGAGGAGGCCCGACGTGGCGAAGAAATTCAGGTCGTGGGCGGCCTTTTCCGAGCGGCGAAAACCCGCGATGCGGACCTGCACGAGACGCGGATTCCATGCGGCCACGTCGCGCGCCGTGAGCGAGAGCCTCCGGGCGGCGCCCTCCCGAAGCGAGTGGATCAGGACGTCGGCGCGCGCCACGAGGCCCGCCAGCGCGGCCCGGCCCTTCGGCGTCTTCAGGTCGAGGAACCGCACTTTCTTGGCGCCCGCCGTGAGGCGGTAGTAGACGCTGAGTCCGTCGTCGAGCGGCGGGAAGTGGCGCGCGGCCTCGCCCCCCGGCGGCTCCACCTTGACGACCTCCGCGCCCAGGTCGGCGAGGAGCCGCGTGGCGATGCCGCCCGGCAGGAGCGACGTCAGATCGACGACGCGGATCCCGGAGAGGGGACGGCCGAAGTTCGCCCTCACCCGGCGGCCTTGAGCACAGCGGCGTCGCCCTGGGCGAGGCCTCCGCAGATCGCCGCGAGTCCGCGTCCGCCGCCGCGCCGCCGGAGGGCCATCGCCAGCGTTCCCACGAGCCGCGCTCCCGACGCTCCCACGGGATGCCCGATGGCGATGGCGCCGCCGTCGGCATTCGTCCTCTCGCGGAGCGCTGCGAGAGCCGCTGTGTCTCCCCCCGAGAGCCTCTTCGTCGAGACGAGCGGCACCGCCGCGAAGGCCTCGTTGATCTCGATCCGGTCGAGGGAGGCGAGAGGGAGGCCCGCTCGCGCGAGCGCGCACTCGGCCGCCGCGGCCGGGGCCTCGGCCATCCGCCGCGGCGCGAGCGCCACGGCGGCGTACGAAAGGAGCCGGGCGAGCGGCCTGATCCCGCGGCGGCGGGCCTCCGCCCAAGACATGACGACGAGCGCCGCCGCGCCCGCATCGAGGCCGGGGGCGTTTCCCGCCGTGACGGTCGGCGAGCCGTAAATCGTCGACAGCTTCCCGAGCGCCTCCAGCGTCGTCTCCGGCCTGGGGCTCTCGTCGGCCTCGAAGACCTTTCCGCCCGGCAGCGTCACCGGGACGATCTCCTCGGCCGGGATTCCTTCGACGAGCGCCCGCGCATACATCCGCTGCGACCGAAGCGCCCAGGCGTCCTGCTCCTCGCGGCCGATGCCGAATTCCACGGCCACCTCGCCGGCGTCCACGGACACCGGCGCGGCCTCGGCGTACTCCATCCGGTAGAGCGCGTCGTCCAGCGTCACGGGGCCCACGCGCGTTCCCCACCTCACGCGCGGCGAGACGACGAGAGGGACGCGAGAGAGGTTCTCGACGCCGAATACGACGGCGGCGCGGACATCGTCCGCGCGGATCGCACGGTCGGCCATCTGGAGGGCCGCGAGCGACGAGCAGCACGCGCGGTCGAGCGTCAGGGACGGAACGGCGGCGGGCAGACCCGCCCTCAGCAGCGCCCGCCGCGCGATGACGGGCGCGATGACGCCGGCTTCGGCATGGGCGCAGCATCCGCCGAAGACCTCGTCCACCTCCGCCGGGTCGAGCCTCGCGCGCAGGAGGGCGCCCCCGATGGCGGTGGCGGCCAACTCGATCCCGGGGACGTCCCGCAGCGCGCCGCCGAACTTTCCGAAAGCAGTGCGCGCGTACGAGACGAGAACCGTCTCACCCATGGTCGTAGAAACCCTTCCCCGTCTTCCGGCCGAGGTGTCCCTTCTCGACTCGCTCCATGAGGATCCGCGGCGGCGAGAAGCGGGGTCCGTGGGCCTCGAAAAGCCCGCGCGCGGCGGCGGCGAGGATGTCGAGCCCGACGTAGTCCGCGAGCTCGAACGGGCCCATCGGATAGTTGAGGCCGAGGCGGATCGCCGTATCGATGTCCTTCGGCGTCGCGATCCCCTCCTCGGCGATCCGGAAGCACTCCAGGATGTGCGCCGCCAGCGCCCGCGACGTGATGAAGCCCCGGGCGTCGCGGCAGACGACGGTCTCTTTTCCCATCCTTCGGGAGAGCTCCTCGATCGCCGCGACGGTCTCGTCCGAGGTCTCCTCCGCCCGGACGATCTCGATCAGCTTCATCAGGGGCGGCGGATTGAACCAGTGCATCCCCGCGACGCGATCCCTTCGATTCGTCGCCGAGGCGAGAGCGGCGATCGAAAGCTCGGAGGTGTTGGACAGGAGCAGAGCGTTCGCGGGCGCGGCCACATCGAGCCGGCGGAAGACCGCGAGCTTGAGCGCCAGATCCTCCGGAACCGCCTCTATGACCGCCTCCGCTCCGCTCACGGCCTCGTTCAAGTCGGTCGTGGTCGCGATCCGCGAGAGCACGCCTTCGGCCTGCGCCTCCGTGAGCGTGCCGGCCTTCACGAGGCGCGCGAGGCTCTTTTGGATCGAGACGAGGGCCTTCTCGAGGACGGCAGCCGAAACGTCGGAGAGATTGACCCTGAACCCCGAGGTCGCCGCGACCTGGGCGATGCCGCTCCCCATCGCCCCGGCGCCGACGACCGCGATCGAGCCTTCGCTGGTCTCTTTCATGATGGCACGGCATGCTAGAGGAACCGGCCGCTCTCCGCGAGACCCCTTCCGTTTCGACCCCCGGATTCTCGCTATGATCGACGTGAGGCGCTCGTCGAAAAGACCATCTCCGAGACAGCGAGGATTCCAATGAAAGACTCCATCGCGTTCCGGCTCAACGGCAAGCCCATTCAGCTCGATGTCGACGGCGATCGAACCCTCCTCTGGGTGCTGCGCACCGACCTCGGCCTCACGGGAACGAAGTTCGGGTGCGGTGAGAACTTTTGCGGCGCCTGCACCGTGGTCGTGGGCAGGGAGGCGGTGAGGTCGTGCCAGGCGCCGGTGAAGGCCGTGCGCAGCAAGGACGTCACGACGATCGAGGGTTTGGAGCAGAACGGCAAGCTCCATCCCCTCCAGGAGGCGTTCGCCGACGCCGGGGGGCTGCAGTGCGGCTTCTGCACGCCCGGAATGATCATGAACGCCTACGCCCTCCTCCTGAAGACGCCAAAGCCCACGCGCGCGCAAATCCAGTCGGGCATGGAAGGGAATCTGTGCCGCTGCGCCGCCCATCATCGAATCGTGGGGGCCATCGAACGGGTTTCCACCCGCGCGTGAGGCACGTCATGGCAAGAGACTCCTCCCCTGTCGCCACACCGCCCCTCCCGTCCGCGGAACATTCCCTCCACCGCCGGGATTTCATCAGGCTTCTCGGCGGCGGAATCATCGTCCTCTTCAACGCGGACCTGTCGGACCTTCTGGGACAGGAAGCCCGCACGAGGGGCTACCCCACCGACTTCAACGCCTATTTGAGGATCGCCGGCGACGGCCGGGTCACGATCTACTCCGGGAAGATCGAGATGGGGCAAGGCGTCGTCACGTCTCTCGCGCAGATGGCGGCCGACGAGCTGGCCGTGCCCCTGGATTCCATCGACATGGTCATGGGAGACACGGCCCTGTGTCCGTTCGACATGGGAACGTACGGCTCGATGTCGACCCGGTTCTTCGGCCCGGCCTTGAGGGCGGCGGCGGCGGAAGCGAAGGCCGTCCTCGTCACGCTGGCCTCGGAGCACCTCAAGACGCCGCCGGACGCTCTCCGCGTCGAGGATGGAGCGGTCTTCCTCGCCTCCGATCGAACGGTCCGCGTCACGTTCGGTCAGCTCGCAAAGGGGCAGAAGATCGTTCGCAAGCTGGACGGGAAGGCGGTCACGAAGTCCGTCTCCGAGTTCCGCGTGATGGGGAGACCGGAGAAGCGCCGCGACGCGAGGTCGAAGGTGACCGGCAAGGCCCAATACGCCGGGGACATCCGTCTGCCGGGAATGCTCTACGCGAAGCTCCTCCGCCCGCCGGCGCACGGCGCCGCATTGAAGAGCGTCGATGCGTCCGCCGCGGCGCGGCTCCCCGGAGTCGTCGTCGTCAACGAAGGCGGCATCGTCGCCGCCCTTCACCCGGATCCCGAAGCTGCGGAAAAGGCGCTCGCCCTCATCCAGGCCGATTTCGACGTGCCCGCGCCGGCTTTCGACGACAAGACCGTCTTCGCCCATCTCCTCTCGGTGGCGGGCGAGGGCGAGGAGAGGGAGAAGAAGGGGGATCTCGCCGAAGGGGAGAGAAAGTCCGTCTCGCTCTTCGAAGGAAAGTACGTGAACGGGTATGGCGCGCACGCGCCGATCGAGACCCACACCGCCCTGGCCCGGCTCGAAGGCGGGACGATGACGGTCTGGTCGTCCACGCAGACCCCGTTTCCGAACCAGCAGGCGATCGCGCAGGCCATCGGGTTCGCGGTGGAGAACGTCCGCGTCATCACCCCGTTCGTGGGCGGCGGCTTCGGCGGCAAGAGCGGCGGCGGTCTCCAGGCGATCGAGGCGGCGAAGCTCGCGAAGCTGACCGGCAAGCCGGTCCAGGTGTGCTGGAGCCGCGCCGAGGAGTTCTTCCTCGACTCGTTCCGGCCGGCGGCGGTCGTCAGGATCCGGTCGGGGATCGACGGCGCGGGCAGGATCTGCCTGTGGGACTACCAAGTCTATGCGGCCGGATCGCGGAGCTCCGAGCAGTTCTACGACGTCCCGAACAACCTGATCCGAACGTACGGGAGGTGGGGAAGCGGGACCCCGAAAATGCACCTCTTCGCCACGGGTCCGTGGCGCGCGCCGGGGGCGAACATCAACGTGTTTGCGCGGGAATCGCAGATCGACGCGATGGCGTCGAAGGC
>JBGQDL010000002.1:0-58850 GCA_041495865.1 Thermoanaerobaculia bacterium
CCCGGCGTGGATCGTCCTGAACCTCGGGCCGAGCGAGACGCGCTTCCTCGCGGACGTCATCTTCGACTTCCTGGGCGGTGGCATTGGCGGCCGCGCCGGCGCCATCGAGATCGCTTACGACCCCAGTGAGGGCGGGCTGGACGTCTCCGCGCGCGTCGCGACCGTGAACGCCGACCGGCCCGGCAACGGCACGGCGATTCCCGCGCGGACGCGCTGGGAGGCCCGCGCCCAGGCGACGTTCATCGGCCTCGCCGGTCTCGGGGGCAACGCGGGCTTCCGCGTGAACGCCGGAGCCTTCAACCCGAACGACCGCGCGGCCGTCGTCACGTTCGTCGTCCGCGACGCCGCCGGGAACGACCTCGGGTCGATCGAGCGCACGTGGGGCCCGCGCGAGTGGTTCCAGATCAACGACGTCCTCGCGGCCGCGGGCGCCCCCGCGGGCGCCGCCGCGTCCCTCCGCGTGGACGCGGGCCTTGCGCTTTTCCCCTTCGCGATCGCGATCGACAACCGCTCCGGCGACCCCACGTGGCTCGAGCCGGCGCCCCTCCCGGTCCGGTACTGACCTCGCCCCGAACGGCGCCTCCCGCGGCGGCCCGCGTCTCCTCGCGCGGGCCGCCGTCTTTCGTAAACTCCCCCCATGAAGACGCGCGCGGACGCCTGGGCCCTCCTGACCGAATTCACCACGTCGCAGCCGCTCCGCCGCCACGCGCTCGCCGTGGAGGCCACGATGCGCCACCTCGCGCGGTCGACGGGCGTGACGGACGCCTCCGAGATCGAGACGTGGGGTCTCGTCGGGATGCTGCACGATTTCGATTACGAGAAATACCCGACGGAAGCGGATCACGTCTGGCGCGGCATGGAGATCCTGAGGGATCGCGGCTGGCCGGAGGAGATCATCCGCGCGGTCGGCGGGCACGCGTTTTACACGAACATCGAACGGAAGACGCGGATGGAGAAGGCAATCCTCGCGGCGGACGAGTTGACGGGTTTCGCGGGGGCGTGCGCGCTCATCCGCCCGACGAAGAAGATCGCGGACGTGCCGGTCGAATCCGTCCTGAAGCGCCTCAAGGAGAAGTCCTTTGCGCGCTCCGTGGACCGGACCTATGTGACGCGTGGAGCGGAAGAGTGGGGCGTGCCCCTCCCCGAGCTCGTCGCGCTCGTCCTCGCGGCCCAGATCCCGATCGCGGACCGCATCGGGCTCGGAGGCGCGCCCGCGGCCGACCTGCCGGACTCCCCCGTGCCGCCGGAACCTCCGGCTCCGTAAGCCCGGGCCGGCCCCGGCAGCCATGTCCGAAAACGGCTAGTTTTCTGCCCGCCGGGGAGTAGATTCCCGGCATGGACCTCGAGAACGCTGCCTGCGTGAAAGCGATTCAGAGCCGCGACGCCCGTTTCGCGGGCCGGTTTTTCGTCGGCGTCGTGACGACGCGCGTCTACTGCCGGCCCGGCTGCCCCGCGCCGCTCCCGAAACCGAAGAACATGCGTTTCTACGCGTATGCCGCGGCCGCGGAAGACGCCGGCTTCCGCCCGTGTCGGCGTTGCCGGCCGGAGACCGCGCCCGGCTCGCCCGTCTGGGACGGCACGTCCGCGACGGTCTCGCGCGCGCTGAAGCGGATCTTCGACGGCGACGGCCACGAGTCGGTCGAAGCGCTCGCGGAGCGACTCGGCCTCGGCTCGCGGCACCTCCGGCGGCTTTTCGCGGAGCACGTCGGCGCTTCTCCCGCTTCGCTCCAGCGCACGCATCGCGTCCACTTCGCGCGGCGGCTGCTAGACGAGACGTCGCTCCCGGTCGCGGAAGTCGCGTTCGCGGCCGGCTTCGAGAGCGTGCGCCGCTTCAACGACGCGATTCGCGCGACGTTCCATCGCACCCCGCGCGAGCTGCGAAGAGAATCGAGACCCCGGGCGGGCGCAGAAGTGAGGGTCGGGCCCGGCGGGCACGTCGTGCGGCTGACGCTCCCGTTGAGGCTCCCGTTCGATGCGGCGTCGCTTTTTTCTTTCCTTGAAGACCGCGCCCTACCGGGGGTCGAAGCGGTCCGCGGGCACGCTTACTTTCGCACGATCGAAAGCCGCGGACGCGCCGGGGTTCTCGGCGTCTCGTACGAGGAGGGGAAACCTTCTCTCGCTCTCACGCTCGATCTTCCGCCGGGCCCGGACCTCCTCGATCTCGTGCGTCGCGCGGGGCGAGTTTTCGATGTCGACGCGGACCCTCTCGCGATCGCCGACGTGCTGCGCCGGGACCCGCTCCTCGCTCCGCTCGTCTCGGCCCGCCCCGGACTCCGCGTGCCGGGGGCCTGGGACGCGTTCGAGCTGGCCGTCCGCGCGATCCTCGGCCAGCAAATCTCCGTGCGGGGTGCGCGCACGCTCGCCGGCCGGCTCGTCGCGGCGTTCGGACGCCCGCTCCCGGGCGAAGGCGCGGGCGGATTGACGCACGTCTTTCCGCCGCCGGCCGTTCTCGCGGCGGCCGACCTCTCCCGGATCGGCGTCCCACGCTCCCGCGCGGCGGCGATCCGGACCCTTGCCGGCGCCGTTCATGCCGGGAGACTCGAGCTCGCCGCTCCCCGTGGGCTCGACGACTTCGAGAACCGCATGACGGCGTTGCCGGGAGTCGGACCCTGGACGGCGCAGGTCGTCGCCCTCCGCGCGTTCGGCGAGCCCGACGCGTTTCCGGCGGGGGACCTCGGCTTGCGCCGCGCTTTCGAAGCCGCCGGGCTTCCGGCGGACGCCGCGGCGCTCCGGGCGCGCGCCGCCTCCTGGAGTCCCTACCGCGCGTACGCGACGCTGCACCTCTGGAATTCGCTCGCCGCTCCCGCCGGAAAAAAGGAGACACGATGAACACCACGCCCCTTCTCTTAACCGAGCTCGACACGCCGGCCGGCGCGATCGCCTTCGCGCGCCGCGGCGAGCGGCTCGTCGCGCTCTCCTTCAAGGACCACTGGCCGAGGCTCCTACGAGAGCTGGAAGCGCGCTTCGGCGACCTCGAGCTCACTCCGGACGCGACCGGCGGGCAGGCCGGTCGCGCGCTCCGGCGCTACTTCGGCGGCGATCTCCGCGCGCTCGACGCGCTCGAGGTCGACACGGAAGGGACGTCATTCCAGGAGAAAGTCTGGTCGCGTCTGCGGCGAATTCCCGCCGGCTCGACGCTATCCTATGCGCAGCTCGCGCGCGCGATCGGGAAGCCCTCCGCCGTCCGGGCAGTGGCCGGCGCGAACGCGCGGAATCCCGTTTCGGTCGTCGTGCCGTGCCACCGGGTCATCGCATCGGACGGAAAGCTCTCCGGGTATGGAGGCGGGATTCCGCGAAAAAGATGGCTTCTGACACATGAGGGCGCGCTCATCGCGTAGATAATCGCCCGGTTGAATCCGCTTCTCATCGAGAACGCGCTCGTCATCGGGATGACCGCGCCTTCGGACGTCACGGCCGGCGGGCACGTGCTCGTCGAAGAGGGCGCGATCACGGCTTTGCACGGCGACGCGGAGCGCGGCGCGCGGGAGATCGCGGCCGCGGGACGGCCGCTCGAGCGACGGGACGCGCGCGGCCTCTGGCTTCTGCCCGGCTTCATCCAGACGCACATCCATCTCTGCCAGACGCTGCTCCGAAACGGGCCGGACGACCTCCCGCTGCTCCCGTGGCTGAGGACTCACGTCTGGCCGGGCGAGGCGGCGCACGACGAGGCGACGCTCGAAATCTCGGCGCGGCTCGGCCTCGCCGAGCTCCTCGCGGGCGGCACGACGGCGATTCTCGACATGGGCACGGTGCGCCACACGGATGCGGTGTTCCGCGCGGCAGAAGCTTCGGGCATGCGCGTCACGAGCGGAAACGCTCTCATGGACGATCCCGCGACGAACCCGCCGGAGCTCCACGCGGGGACGGACGAATCCATCGCGGAGGTCGAGCGCCTCGCCAAGACATGGCACGGCGCGGCAGGCGGACGGCTCCGCGTGGCCTACTGCCCGCGCTTCGCCGTCTCGTGCACGGACCGCCTCCTCCGCGGCGTCGCCCAACGCGCGCGGTCGAACGGCCTTCTCGTCCACACGCACGCCTCCGAGAACGCGGACGAGATCGCGCTCGTCGCGCAGCGGACCGGAAAGCGGAACGTGGCCTATCTCGACGACGCCGGGATTTCGGGAAGCCACGTCGTCCTCGCCCACGTCATCCACACGGACGAGGCCGAGCGCGCGCTTCTCGCCGCGCGCGGCACGACGGTGGCCCACTGCCCGTCGTCGAACCTGAAGCTGGCTTCCGGGATCTGTCCGGTTCCGGAGTACCGCGCGCGAGGCATCCGCGTGACGCTCGGCGCGGACGGCGCGCCGTGCAACGACCGGCTCGACGCGTTCACGGAGATGCGCCTCGCCGCCTTGCTCCCGAAGGTCCGCCTCGGCCCTGCCGCGCTCTCGGCCTGGGACGTCGTGCGGATGGCGACGGCCGAAGGGGCCGCTGCGCTCGGCCTTCCCACGGGCACGCTCGAGCCGGGGCGCCGGGCCGACTTCGTGCTCCTCGACCCTGGCGCGGCCTTCGCCGAGCCGATGGCCTGGCGCGACGACCCGTATGGACCTATCGTTTACAGCATGGACCGGTCGCACGTCGTCGCGACGTTCGTGGAGGGGATTCCGCGCTACGTTCGCGGGGAGCCCTTCCCTCTCAAGCCCGCGACCGCGGAGATCGGGTCGGCCGTCGCCGCGCTCAAGCGGCGCCGGCCTGAAGACACGAGGTGATCGTCGATGTCGAAGAAGACCGCCCTCCTCAAGAACATCCTCGTCGGGACAGACTTTTCCGTCTGCGCCGCACGGGCCTTCTCGTTCGCCGTGTCGCTCGCGGCGTCGCAGGGCGCGAAGATCCACATCGTGCACGTCCTCATCGAGCCCGTGCAGGCGTTCGACGTGGCGGGCGCGCTCCCCTACCTCGACGTGTCGACCCAGAAGGAATGGGAAGACGCCACGAAGAAGCGCCTGGCGGCCGCGGTCGCCTCCGCCGAGAAGCGCGGGGTCTCGGCGACGTCGGAGTTCCTCTGGGGCCGCCCGTCGGACGTCCTCGTCGAAGCGGCCGTCAAGACGAAGGCCTCGCTCGTCGTCCTCGGGACGCACGGCCGAAACGCGCTCGAGAAGCTCCTCATCGGCTCGACGGCCGAGCGCGTCGTGCGCATCTGCCCGGTGCCCGTATTGACCGTCCGCGAGAAGCGCTGAAAACGGACCCCCGGTCTCAGCGGACCGGTGAAAAGCCTTCTTCAAAGAAGTGGCGATCGAAGGCGAAGACTTCGTCGATTCCCGCCTCCCGGGCGGCAACGAAAGAAACCGCGTCGACGAGGCTGAGGCCGCGTTTTCTCTTCGTGAGAAGAAGCTCCAGCCCACGCTCGTGGAGCGATTCATCGACCCAGCGAATCTCGAGAAGCGGCGAGAAGCCTTGGCGAAAGGCTCGTACGGACTCGTGGCCAAGACGCCTTTCGCAGAGAGCGTACGTTTCGACGAGGACATACGACGTGGTCAACAGCTCAGCCTGACGATCTCTCAGCATGCCGAATGCGCGCCTGGCCGCACCGTGGGAAACGTCACTCGCGACGAGAATCGCGAGAAATGCCGACGTGTCCGCGAAGATCCGATTCACTCGAAGGCTTTCGCGAGATGTCGATCGTGCCGGGAGGAGACGTCGGGCGCCCCCGACCTGTCCTTGAAGGCTCCGACGAGTCGCGCCGCCCGCTCGAAGAGAGTGGCGCGATCCCTGCCCCCTTCGACGAGACTCACGTCGATACACTGGCGGATCGCCTCGGCCAATGACACCTTTTTCTCGCGCGCCAGCGCGCGGATCTTCCGACTCTGCTTCTCCGTGAGCTGAATCTGCGTTCGGATCATGGCGATAGTGTAATCACATCATGCTGTCATGTCAACAGAGCGCCCGGTCTCCGGACGGCCCGCGATCCGTCCTCAACCGTTCGGGATCTCCCAGAGATCCTTCACGGCCGCGTGGTCCCACGGGATGCGCCACTCGTCGGGTTCCCGGGCGTCGAACGTGCGCGTCACGATGTAGAGGAGCGCGCAGGGGTTCGTGAGCGGCCGGTAGCCGTGCGCGACGCCTTCGGGGATCCGGACGAGGACGTCGTGCCCGTCGCCGGCGACGACGACCTGCGTCCGGCCGGACGTCGGCGAGTCCTTGCGCACGTCGAAGAGGACGAACTTCGCCTTCGAAGGGGAGGGGCAGAACCAGATGTCCTGCTGCTTGAGGTGGTAGTGCAACCCCTTGATGTGGTTCTCCGCGTTCACGATCGTGAAGTTGACCTGCGCGACCGGAACGTCCTTGAAGAAGGCCGCGAGCGCTTCGCTGCCGGGATGGTCGCCCTTCGCGCGGTAGATTTCCATGAGGAACCCGCGGTCATCCACGTGCCGCGCGAGAACGTGGATCTTCACGCCCGCAAGGGGCGTCGACGCCCGGTAGGTCTTGACTGAAGAGCGGAACTCGTCCGCGATGTCGTCCGGCGCGAGGGCCGGCGGGTGAGAAACCGTCATGCGTGCTCCCCTGGGCCGACATTCTAAGCGGCCCCTGGTGTATCTTCCGCGAAACATTCCGGCGCCGCGCGGTGCGCACAGGAGGGCGACACGTGCCTCAGAACCCGCTGTTTGCGACGAAGTCCATGGAACGCCTCATCGAGGAGATGAAGAGCGAAGACCGTCTCCGTCGCATTCTGGGACCGGTGCAGCTCACGAGCCTGGGAGTTGGGGCGATCATCGGTGCCGGCATCTTCGTGGCAACGGGGGCTGCGGCCCACAACGTGGGAGGGCCCGCGATCATGCTCTCCTATGTCGTCGCCGGCATCACGTGCATCTTCGCGGCCCTCTGCTATGCGGAGTTCGCGTCGATGGTGCCGGTCGCCGGCTCGGCCTACACGTACGCGTACGCGACGATGGGAGAGCTTTTCGCCTGGATCATCGGATGGGACCTCGTGCTCGAGTACGCCGTGGGCAGCGCGACGGTCGCGACGGGCTGGTCAGGCTACTTCCAGAACGTGCTCTCGAAGCTCGGAGTCCAGCTTCCGCTCCTCGTCCGTGAGTCGCCGTGGCGCTACGACGCGACCGTCGGGAAATTCCTGTCGACCGGCTCGGTCGTCAATCTCCCGGCGATCATCATCGTCGCGATCGTCACGGCGATCCTCGTCAAGGGAATCCAGGAGAGCGCCTCGTTCAACGCCGCCATGGTGATGATCAAGCTGGCCGCCGTGCTTTTCGTGATCGGCGTCGGTGTTTTCTTCATCGATACGGCGAACTGGCACCCGTTCGCGCCCTTCGGATGGACGGGCATCAGCTTCTTCGGCTACCACGTGGCCGGCCAGACCGACCCGGGCGGCGCGCCGATCGGGATGCTGGCGGGCGCGGCGATCATCTTCTTCGCCTACATCGGCTTCGACTCGGTCTCCACGCACACCGAGGAGGCCCGGAACCCGAAGCGTGACGTGCCGATCGGGATCGTCGCGTCGCTCATCATCTGCACCGTGCTGTACATCCTGGTCGTCGCGGTGCTGACCGGAATGGTCAAGTACAACGAGATCGACATCAACGCGCCCGTGAGCCGCGCCTTCCAGCAAAAGGGCATCGGCTGGGCCGAAGGCATCATCGCCACGGCCGGCGTCGCGGGCATCACGTCCGTGCTGCTCGTCATGATGCTGAGCGGCCCGCGCGTCTTCCTGGCGATGGCGCGCGACGGCCTCGTGTCCCATGACTTCTTCGGCGCCGTCCACGAGAAGTTCCGGACTCCGTGGAAGTCGACGATCGCGATCGGACTCTTCGTCTCGATCGGCGCGGGCTTCGCGCCGATCGACTTCCTCCTGCATCTGGCGAACATCGGGACGCTCCTGGCGTTCGTGATCGTCTGCGGAGCCGTCCTGATCATGCGTCGCACGAATCCGCGGGTCGAGCGCCCCTTCCGCTGCCCATGGGTTCCGTTCGTGCCGATCATGGGCATTCTGATGTGCCTCCTCCTGATGTTCTCCCTCCCGACGGGGAACTGGTGGCGCCTCGGAGGCTGGCTGCTCATCGGCCTCGTGATCTATTTCAGCTACGGGCGACACCACTCGGTCCTGCAGGTGGACCGGGACCGCGGAATCCCCGCGCACTGAGGGCGCCATGAAACGCGCGGCGCGAGTCGCGCCGCTTCCCATGCCTTTTTTCCAGGACCCGCCCCGGCTCACGAACCAATACGACGACGACCGGGTCCTGAGGAGCTTCCTCGCCCGGAAGCTCCCGGACGAGACACTCCAGGCCGTCGAGCCTTCGCTCCGCGAGATGGGCGCTCTCGCGGCCGGGCCTCTTTACGACCTCTTGCTCGCCGAGCCGGACGCCGTTCCGACGCTCACCGGCTGGGACGCGTGGGGCCGGCGGATCGACCGCATCGAGCCGACGCGCCTCTGGAAGGAAGTGGCTCCGCTCGCCGCCCGGATGGGGCTCATCGCGCTCGCATACGAGCGGCCGTGGGGCGCCCTCTCGCGCCTCCCGCAGATGGCGCTCGCGTATCTTTTCGAGCCCTCTTCCGGCGTTTACAGCTGCCCTCTCGCGATGACGGACGGTGCCGCGCGGACGCTGATCGTCTCCGGGAATCGCGAGCTGAAAGAGCGCGCCTACCCGCGCCTGACGAGCCGTGATCCGTCGCGGGCGTGGACCTCGGGACAGTGGATGACGGAGCGGACGGGCGGTTCCGACGTGGGCCTGTCGGAGACGGTCGCGAGGAGCACGCCCGAGGGCTGGCGGCTCTTCGGCACGAAGTGGTTCACCTCGGCCACGAGCTCCGAGATGGCGCTCACTCTCGGACGTCCCGAGGGGAACCCGCCGGGCGGGAGCGGCCTCGCTCTTTTCTTCGTCGAAACGCGCGACGCCTCCGGCGCTTTGAACGGAATCGAGATCCTCCGGCTGAAGGACAAGCTCGGAACGCGCATGGTCCCGACGGCCGAGCTCCTCCTGAACGGAGCGATCGCCGCGCCGGTGATGGGCCTTTCCGGCGGCGTGAAGAACATCACGCCCATGCTGACGCTCACCCGGATGTGGAACTCGGTGGCAGCCGTCGCCGGCATGCGTCGCGCGCTGGCGCTGGCGCGCGATTACGCCCGCCGGCGCGTGGCCTTCGGCGCCCCGCTCGCGGAGAAGGCGCTCCACCTCGAGACGCTCGCCGATCTCCAGGCCGTGTTCGAAGGCGCGTTTCACCTCACGTTCCGTGCCGTCGAGCTCGTCGGGCGCGACGAGGCCGAAGGCCTCGGCGAGCGCGAGGCCGCCCTCCTGCGCCTCCTGACGCCGATCGTGAAGCTCACGACGGGAAAACAGGTCGTGTCCGTCGCGAGCGAGACCCTGGAGTGCTTCGGCGGAGCCGGTTACGTCGAGAACACCGGCCTGCCGCGCCTCCTTCGCGACGCCCAGGTCCTGCCGATCTGGGAGGGGACGACGAACGTGCTCTCCCTCGACCTCCTGCGCGCGGCGGCGAAGACGGGCGGCCTCGCGCCTCTGGCCGCCGAAGTCGATCGGGCCCTTCAGGGCGTCTCGCACCCGGACCTGGCGGCCGCGGGTGACCGGGCCCGGGCCGCGGTGCGCCATGCGGAAAGCTGGCTCGCGGGCGCGAAGGACCCCGGGAGCCTCGAGGCTGGAGCCCGGCGCCTCGCGCTCACGCTCGGGCTCGCGCTCGAGACGGCGCTCCTGGCCGAGCACGCGAACTGGGCGCTCGAAAGGGAGCGGGACGCGCGTCCGGCGCACGCCGCGAGACGCCTCTCGCGCCTCCACGTCGGCCTCATCGACGACGGTTCGTCGGCAGCCGAGGCACGGGGCCTTGGGCGGGACGAGCCGGTTCCTTTGGCATAGCCCCGGCGTACCGCTAACATCCCGCTCGTGAAGCGCGCGGCCCTGCTGATCCTCGTGGTCGGGGCACCGCTCGTGCTCCTCTTCTTCCCCGAGCTTCGTCGGCGCATCGGGAAGAAGCTGCGCTTCCTCCTGTTGCTCTGGGCGGGCTCCGTCCTCGGCATCTCACTTCTCACCGCGGGAAAAGGCGCTCTCCTCGAAGGACGATCCACGGCGGAGGCCGTCTTCGCGGCGGTCGGCGTCGCGCTGTTCGCCGCCGCGTTCTTCTCCATCCTTCGGGACTCCCGTTAGCTCGATGGACCCCATCTTCCTCTACGGTACGGCGTGGAAGGAGCACGAGACCGAGCGGTTGACCCGTCTCGCTCTCGAAGCGGGCTTCAGAGGCGTCGACACGGCGAACCAAAGGCGCCACTACTTCGAGGCCGGAGTCGGCGCCGCGGTGAAGAAAGCCATCGCCGGCGGAGTCGTACGGCGCGACGAGGTGTTCCTTCAAACGAAGTTCACCTACTCGAGCGGCCAGGACCATCGCCTGCCGTACGATCCGAACGCGGATACGGCCGCTCAGGTTCGCCAGTCGTTCGCGAGCTCGCTCGAGCACCTGCAGGTGGATTCGATCGATTCATACGTTCTTCACGGACCGTCGAGCCGCTGGGGGCTCGCCGCGAGCGACCTCGAAGCGTGGCGGGCGATGGAAGAGCTGCAGGCCGCCGGAGGAACGCGATTTCTCGGGATCTCCAACGTCACGCTGGACCAGCTCGAGGAGCTGCGGTCGCAGGCGGTCGTCGCGCCCGCCTTCGTCCAGAACCGGTGCTTCGCGAGCCTCGGATGGGACCGCGCGGTCCGTGCCTTCTGCCGCGCGAATGGCGCCGTGTACCAGGGCTTTTCCCTGCTCACCGCGAACGTCAGGGAGCTCCAACATCCCGCCTTCCTCCGCCTCGCCGCCCGCGTCGGGAAGACTCCAGCGCAGGTCGTCTTCCGTTTCGCGCAACAGGTGGGCATGCTTCCGCTGACCGGGACGACGGACGTCGAGCACATGCGCGAGGACCTCGAAGCAACCCGGTTCGAGCTTTCCGAAGAGGACGTGCATCTGGTCGAGACGATCGACGCGGTCGCCGCGGCGCGTTGAGAAGTCGCCTGACCCCTCGTCGCAGCAGAGTCGCCTGGCGCGTGAGCAAGCTCGTCCCCTTCATTCACTGAATGAAGCGCGCAGCACTTTGCCGGGTCAGGGCTCGCCGCGGTACAGGGCCTCGAGATCGTCGAGCAGCCGGGGGAGGCGGAAAACGGAGGACGACGCCTCGGGGGCTCGTCGCGGCGGTTGCTCCGCCAGGTGATCGGCCAGCTCGCCGGTGTTTCCAGGCGTCACCAGCGCTCCGCGCGGCCGCTCCAGGTTGTAGAAGCGCCGATTCCACAGCCCGCCCGCGAACGTCCGCAGCAGCAGATCGGGAACTCCACCGACCGCCGTAGCGACGATCGGCAGGCCGCAGACCGTGGCCTCGATGAGCGAAAGCGGCGTTCCCTCCTGATGCGAGCACAGCACAACCCCGTCGAGATCGGCGTAGATCCGGGGAAGGTCGAGCCGTGGCCCGCAGAAAACCAGCCTCCCCTCGAGACCCTCGTCGCGCACCCGCCGCCGGAACCCGTCCAGCCCCTCGCCGCCGCCGACGACGACGATCGCCGGTGCGGCTTCTCCCCGGCTCTCGCGAAGCAGGCGGGCGACGGTGACGAGCTGGGCGTAGTTCTTGACCGGCGCAATGCGCCCCACCGCGCCCCAAAGGAACTTGCCCTCGGGGATGCCGAGCTCACGCCGGAAGTCGCCCCGCGGCGGCAGGGTCTCGAGGCTTGCCAGGTCGAGGGCGTTTGGGACGATCACAATGCGAGCCGGATGGAGCCGGAGCAGGCGGGCGATTTCCGCCCGCTGGAGCGGCGAGAGAGCGACCACCCGATTTGTCGCCACGCGCGCCAGCACCGACTCGACGCCGCGGAAAATCGCGCTGGCAAGCGGGGAGAAGTAGCCGGTCAGCGAGTGGCCGTGGAAAGTATGGAAGACCCGGAACGTGTCGCCCTGAGACGGCACCCGGGCGAGAGCCACCGCCAAGCGGCCCAGTGTGCCAGCCTTTGCGGTGTGGGTGTGGACGACGTCGGGGCGGAAGCGGCGGATGAGCCGACGGAGATCAGTCACGGCCGAGAGATCGTCCCCGGCGTGCGGCGTGCGACTCATGCGCAGAATCGTGACGACCTCGACCCCCATGCGCGCGGCGAAGGCGGAAAGGTCGTCTTCGCCCGTCTCGACCTGCCCTGCTGCAAGGAGGACCTGGTGTCCGCGGGCCGCCAGGCCGGCATTGGCCCACACCGCGTGCTTGGTGGGGCCGCCCGAATTCAGGCGCGTCAGAACACGGAGGATTCGCAAGCTACCGGCGGCTCGCGGTTGCAGGCCACTAGCGAATGCCCGCCTCGCGCAGCTCGACGCTGCGCTCCACGCAAACCTGTCGGGCCGCGCGAAGCACCGCGGGGTCGAGGTCGGTGATGGCGACGATGACCTCGTCCGCCGGGTCGGCGTCGAGGACTTGGGGCAGCATGGCGAGCGGGCCGAGCACCGGCGAGCCGTTCAGACGGCGGCCGATCTTGTCGGGACTGTCGTCGAGGAAGCCGATCACCCGAGAGCGGGCGTGACGGTCGTTCTTGAGCAGTCGCAGCACGGCATCGCCCAGGTTCCCGGCACCGAGGATCACCACCCGTCGCCCACCGGGGCCTCGGAAGGGGTCCAGCACCTCGGCGATCGAGCGCGTTGCCATGCGCGCGAGAGCCACCGCTGCCGTGGTGAGGATGGCATCGAGGACGATGACGGCCTGGGAGTGCACGGCGATGCCTCCGGTGAAGACAAGGAAGGCGACGAAGAAGAGCGAGGAGATGGCGACTCCACGTACGATGGCCAGCAGGTCGGCCAGCGCGAAGGCTCCCGGCACGCTCCGGTAGACGCCGGCGGCGAAGAACGAGACGAGCCGGAGGGTGATCACGATCGGCAGCATGCGGGTCAGCAGCTCGGTCTGCGCACTCGCCAGGGTACCTCCCCACCGCAAGAGCGTTGCGGCCAGGTACGCGCCACAGATCAGTGCGAGGTCGACGATCACCTCGACGACGCGGGTCTTGTGGGCGACGAACGCATCGAGCAGGAAGAAGCCACGGCTGCGCGCCGCCGAGATCGCCGCCGCGTCACGCTGGTAGACGGGCAGGGAGCCCAGGTAAGCCCCGAAGTAGTAGACGACGAGCGTGGCGATCAGCGACAGCAGCACCAGCACGGTGCCGGGGAGGGAGTCGAGCGCCAGCGACGTCGCTCCGCCCAGCGCCGCCAGGGCCCACAGCACGAGGACGGCGTTGCGCTCGGGGATGCCCAGCGAGACCAACCGGTGGCTGGTGTGGTCGCGCCCGCCCTGGGAGATTCGCCGCCCGGCCAGCAAGCGCAGCACGGTAACCAGAGTGGTATCAAAGATCGGTACCAGGAGGACGAAGACGGGGACCGCCAGCGTCGCCAGCGTCGTCACCGGCCGTGCTCCGAGGTCGACGAGCGACAGCGCGCCGAGCGCATAGCCGAGAAAGAGACTCCCGCAGTCCCCCATGAAGACCGTGGCGGGAGTGAAGTTGTAGAGCAGGAATCCCAGGCAAGCGCCGACGAGGCAAAGTGAGGTGGTGGCAAGGAGCCCGTTTCCCCATCTCAGGGCGTGGAGGGCCAGGACCCCTGCCGCCACCGCGGCCACGCCCGCCGCCAGGCCGTCCATGTTGTCCAGCAGGTTCATGGCGTTGGTAATGCCGACGATCCACGCCATCGACAAGACCACGGAGACGACGGGATGGAGGCCGGGGATCCGGAGCCCGTAATAGATGGGTAGCAGGGAAAGCGCGATCTGCGCGATGAGCTTGGTGGCGGGACGGATGCGTATCAGGTCGTCCACGAGGCCCACGACCGCCATCGCCGCCGCACCCACCGCGACGCTCAGCCACAGCGGCAATCGGGGCCAGCCGACGAGGGCCACAGCGGGGAGCAGCGCCGCAACGACAATGGCGGGCCCGCCGAGCAGCGCTGTCGGCCGGCGATGCCAGCGGTCCTCATTGGGCCTGGCGACGAACCCTCGGCGGGTGGCGATGGCGCGGGCCAGCGGAGTGAAGGCGGCCGCAAGGCCGAAGGCGACGGCGAGCAGGAGAAAGGGACGGGCGCTCATATGGCCAAGCGGTGGTAATCGGCGATTCGCTCGATGATCCGGGACAGCGAGGTGCGAGGAGTGAATCCGATCAGATGGCGAATCCTGTTGAGGTCCGGGATGCGCCGCGGCATGTCCTCGAAGCCGCTGGCGTAGGCTTCGGCATACGGGACGAAGACGATCTCCGACCTGCTCCCCAGCTGCTCGCGGACGAGGTGGGCGAGGTCGTACATGGTGACCTCCTCCAGGCCGCCGATGTTGTAGATCTGCCCCCATGCCTCGCGCCGCTCGACCAGGCGCGTGAGCGCCCAGACCACGTCGGCGACGTCGCAGAAACAGCGCGACTGCGTACCGTCCCCGAAGACGGTGAGGGGCGAGTTCGCGAGGGCTTGGCGGACGAAGCGGGGGAGCACCATCCCGTATCGCCCGGTCTGCCGCGGGCCCGCGGTGTTGAACAGGCGAACGATGCAGACCGGGAGCGACTTCTCGTGAAAGTAGGCGATCGCGAGGAACTCGTCGAGAGCCTTGCTGCACGCGTAGGCCCAGCGGCCGCGGGTAGTGGCGCCGAGGACCAGGTCGTCGTCCTCGCCGAAGGGAAGCTTGGTGGACTTGCCGTACACCTCGGAGGTCGAGGTGATGAGCACGGGCTTCTTCTGCTGGTTGGCGAGCTCGAGCACGATCTCGGTGGCTCGGACGTTGGTTTCGATGGTGCGCACGGGGCTCTCGACCACCAGTTGGACCCCCACCGCCGCCGCCAGATGGAAGATCATGTCGGCGCGCTCCACGAGGCTCGCCAGCAGCTGGCGATTCATCACCGTATCGATCGTGCACTCGAACGCCGGGTGACCCTTCAGGTGTTGGACGTTCTCGATGCTCCCGGTGGAGAGATCGTCGATGACGAGGACACGATGCCCCTGCGCGAGGAGGCGCTCGGCGAGATGACTGCCGATGAAACCGGCGCCGCCAGTGATCAAATCGGTCCTGATCATCGCGGAGCCGAAAGGGCTCAGGCCGGCACCACGTGGGGGTCGCCGCCGCAGTAAACGCGGGGCCCGGCCAGCCGCTCGACGACGTACTCCGGCATGCGGACGTTCACCTCTTGCACTGGGCGCCCCGAAACTGGCGGAGAGTGCTCATGCATGCTAGCGCCGCTGCCTCGCGTTCGCCAAGCGTCCTGCCGGCGGCCCCTGGGCAGGCTCCCACAGCCGGGAACCCGCTGGCGAGCCATCCCCCTGGGAGGCCGCTGCCGGTGGCGGCTGGGCCGGCGGTTGAGGCCCTTTGCGTCGACGGGTAAGCTGCCGCCGTCCATGTCACCGCACGAGACAGTGGCGGCGTTCCTGCGGGCGCGCTTTCGCCCCTCCCTTCGGAGCGGCCAGCTCGGACTCGACCAGCCACTGCTGTCGAGCGGCATCGTCGACTCCTTCGGCGTCCTGGAGCTCATCGCCTTTCTCGAGGACACCTTCCACGTCACCATCTCTCCGTCGCGCCTCGAGATGACGGAGCTCGAGACCGTCAATCGCATCGTGGCGCTGGTCGAGCGGGTACGCCAGGGAACGGGCGGCTGATGACCTACGTCTACGATCTGACGCTCGGGCTCCCTCACACCAATCATCGTGGGCTTTCCGAGCACCTGCTGCTCGAGTACGCCGGCCACTTTCAGTGGCAATCGATCTGCGCCGCGGCCGGCGCTCCGCTTTCCAGGCTGCGGTCCACCGCCGGCAACGAGGTCTATGCCAGCTTCTACTACATCGAGGAGCGCATTCCGCCCACCGCGCCGCTCGAGTCCTTCGGGCTCGACGACACCTTGCGGTTCGCCATCGCCCTGCGGTCGTTCAAGAACATCGTCCTCGAGGGACGGCTGGTCTTCGATCGCCGCGAGCGCCTGCCGGACACGCGGCGCTTCGAGGCGATGCTGGCAGCCACGACCGGCGACATCGCCTCGCCGTTCATCCGCTTCGCCAACATCTTCATCACGCCGGAGGGCGGCAACAGCCGACTCCGCGTGGCACCGCCGGCAGACGTCGACTTCTCGGCTCTTCCAGCCCTGCCAAACGACGACAATCCGTACCATCTGACCCGCGCCGCCAGCGAGCACGGCAGGCTCGGCGTGCTGGACGAAGCATGGTTGCCGGTCGGCGCCTTCCAGCACCGCTACGACATCGACGTCGATCGGGACACCAATGGCGCCGGTCTGGTCTACTTCGCCAACTTCGTGGCGTTCATGGACACTGCCGAGCGCCTGGCGCTGCGCACGCTTGCGCTTGCGGGCGGGGACGTCGGCGCCTCGGCCCGGCGGTCGTTGCGACATCGCCGCATCGCGTACTACGGCAACGCGGGTTTGTCCGACACGCTGCTCGTGAGAGTGACGATCCTGCGCCACCCGGCGCACCCTGACCGCCTGGGATTCCGCTATTCCGTCGAGCGCCAGGAAGACCACGAAGCGATTTGCCTTTCGGAGGCGATCAAGGCTCTTCCCATCGGCGCCTGCGAGATCGGCGTCTCGTGAGAACGCGATTCACCCGGCGACTGGCGTTCGCCGTGCTCTGGCTCGCCGTGTTCGATCAGTTCGTGCCGCGTCTGCTGCGGCGCGTAGAGAGGGAGCGCTACGAGGCCGGTAGCGTCTTCCGCTTCGAGAACTCCGACCTCTTCGCGCTGGGCCCCCTGGTGTCCTACCTGCGAGAGCATCCGCAGGGCAATCGCCGGCGAGTCGTCTTCCTCGGCAACTCGATCATCTTCGGCTACGGACTTGCCGCTGCCGAGGCGATCCCTGCCCAGTTCCAGGAGCAGCAACCGGGCACCAGGGTTTTCAACGCGGCGTTCAACAGCGCCGGGCTGGGCAGCAGCTACCTGATCGCCAAGGCCATCGTCGAGGCGGTCGACGGCTTGGTCGTCCTCATCGGCTCCCCAGGCACGGCCCATGACATGCTGCCGTCGCTGATCCCGGTCGAAGAGAGCGACCGCCGCGCCTTCGCGCTGCGTCCGCCCGATCGGATCGAGCGCCGCCTCCAGTCGCTCGCCGGCGTCTGGCGGCTGTACGCGTACCGGTATCGACTACAGGCTGCGCTCTTCTCAACCTCCACAAGGCAGTACGTCTATTTGCACAAGCGGGACATCGTGCGCCGTCTCGTGACCCCCTTCACCTCGCCGCCTCCCCCGCCGCCGACACCCTGGCGTCCAAGCGACGACCGCGCGGTATTGCGGGCGCCCCGGTCCGCGAGCCCGCTGGACGCGGAGGGCCGGCGCCAGCTCCGACAGAACCACCAACTCTTGTGCCAGTTCGCCGATCTGGCTCGTTCCCACCGGAAACCGGCGGTGTTCGTCCAGGTGGTTGACGTCAGCGTCGAGCTCAGCGACTCGGAAGCGGCCGACTTCAACGCGATGTTCGCCCCCTTTGCCGAAACCGTCAACATCGGCTTGCCTCCGTCGCTGAGGATCGACACCATGCACCTGACGCCCCAAGGGGCGCATGCGGTTGCGGTGGCGCTCTCCCGGTACGACAGCGAGCGAGAGATCGGGCGGAGATGATCTTCACCGACCTTCGCTTCCTGGTGCTGTTCGCCGCCTGCTGGGGGTGCTTTTTCACGCTGCCACGCAGCTGGCGCCCGTCCGTGCTCGCCTTCTGGGGCGCCGTCTTCTACCTGACCTACGCCGGGACTTTCCTGGCGGCGGTCCTCGTCCTCGTCGGGTTGGTCCATTCTTCCGGCCGGCGGCCGCTGGCTTGGGCCGCAGGAACAACGACAATCGCCCTGCTGGCGTATTTCAAGCTCACGCTCCGCGCCAGCCCGCTGCCCGCGACAGACACGGGTCCGGCCGCGATCCTCATCCCGCTCGGCTTCTCGTATCTCGCCTTCGAGCTGCTGCACGTGGTGATCGAGCGCCACCGCGGCCGTATCCAGGTTCTGCGCCTGGCGGATCTGCTCGCTTTCGCGTTCTTCGCGCCGGCGCGCATCGCTGGGCCGATCAAACGCCTTCCGGAGTTCACCGCCGCGGTCCAGGCGGCCACGCTGTCGGGCGCCAACGTGTACGCGGGCGTTCTGCGTGTGCTCATCGGCCTTGCCAAGAAGCTGCTGGTGGCAGACGTCCTCGCGCTGACCGTGGCCGAGAGCTCCTACGTCAGCACCACGCGCCACGCCTGGACGATCGTGCTCGCATTCTCCTTACAGATCTATTTCGACTTCAGCGCCTACTCGGACATCGCCATCGGGTTCGCTCGCCTGATGGGTATCGAGCTGCCGGAGAACTTCCGGTGGGCCTATCTGGCAAGCAACATCCGCGACTTCTGGAATCGCTGGCACATCACGCTGTCGCACTGGGTGCGCGACTACGTGTTCATGCCGACCGCGAGCGCTCTCTTCCAAACCAGGCTGCGGCGGTGGCCACCGGCCATCGCCGCCATCAGCTATCTCCTCGCCTTCCTCATCGTCGGCGCGTGGCACGGCGCCACCGGGGCGTTCCTCGTCTGGGGGCTCTATCACGGTATCCTGCTCGCTCTCTTCCATTTCGTCCGCCTGAAGACGCCGGCGCGGATCGCCGATCACCCGCTCTACCGCTCGCGCGTGGCGAAGGGACTCGCCGTCGCAGTAACATTCGCGTGTGTCACGCTCGGATGGGTGCCGTTCATGCTGCCGCTGAAGGAAGCGCAGAGGCTCCTGGGGATTATGTTTGGAGCCTCGAGGTGAGGGCGTTGCTGAAGGACGTGCTCGTTGGCTTGGCGCTCGCGGTGCTGGTGGCCGTGTTGCTCCTTTTCGCCTCGTTCGACTCCACGTTCATCTATCGTGGTTTTTAGGAACGCGCCTCGGCCATCGCACCGATGGTCTAGGCTGGGCTCCACGAGACCATGACACGACCCCTCGGTGCCGATCCGCCCGACCCATTTTCCGCGGGTGAGCCCGCCGCCACCCTTTCGTCCGAAGGCACGACCGGTCAAGTCGTGCGGGGGAGCCTGTGGTATTCCGGCGGGCAGGGCGTCACGCTGCTGGCCGCCCTGACGGCCACCCCGTTCGTGATCCGCGTGCTCGGTCCGGAGCAATACGGCGTTCTGGCGCTCATGAATGTACTCACCGCCTGTCTTGCGTTCAGCGATCTGGGAATGGGGATCGCCTCGACGCGCTTCGGGGCGGAGGCGCACGCGCGCGGTGACGACGACGGGGAGGCGGCGGCGATCTGGGCAGGCCTGCTGCTCGGCGCTCTGCCGGCCACGCTCGCAGCCACGGCTCTGGCAGCAGGGGCAAGCCCCCTGCTTCGGGCCCTGCACGTGCCCGCGCGCCTGCAGGACGAGGCGACAATTGCCCTGCGTCTGGCCGCCATCGGCATCGTGGCCCGGGTCGTGACCGGGGTGTTCAACACCCCGCAGCTGGTGCGGTTGCGTATGCGCCTGCACGCCGCGGTGACGACCGCAGGCAGCGTCCTGCAGATCGCCGGCATCCCGGTGGCCTTGTCACTCGGCGCCGGCCTCGTGGGCGCCGGCGCGGTGATCGCCGGCGTCGGCATCGTCACCGCGGTATGCCAGACGTTGATCGCCCGCCGCATCCTGCCGCGCCTCGCCCGCCCGCGGTTCGAGCGACGGCTGTTCGGACGCCTGGCACGGTTCGGCGGCGCCATCGTGGTGAGCAGCTTCACCGGCCTGCTGCTCACCAACGGCGAGAAGCTCTTCCTCACTCGCCTGGTCTCCGTCGAGGCCCTGGCGTATTACACCGTCGCCTTCTCGCTCGCCAATCTGCTGATCATTCCAGCCGCCGCTTTGTACCACGCCATGCTGCCGACGTTCACGAGGTACCAGGCGAACGGGCAATGGGAGGACCTGGCGCGCATCTACGGCGAGCTCCTGCGCGGCGTCTTGTTGATCATGCCGCTCATCGCGCTGGCGCTCTTCGCTGGAGCGAGACCCTTTTTCACGCTCTGGGCTGGCCCCCGCTTCGGCATGACCAGCACTCCGCTCTTCTTCGTCATGATCGTGGGCGTATTCACGATGGTCAGCGCTTACGTGCCGGCCTGTCTGCTGGTCGCCGTGGACCGCGCCGGCTTCGGCGCCCGCTACAACCTTCTCGAGTTGATTCCGTACCTGCTGCTGGCACTCCTCCTCACAGCACGCTGGGGCGGCGCCGGCGCGGCTGCGGCCTGGAGCCTGCGCTCGGTGGTGGCACTGCCCGTCTTTCTGCTGGCGGCGCGACGGAGCCTCGCCCTCCGCCATGCAACACCGTCGCCTTTGGGGGCCGTCTATTTCTCGGCGCTGGCGCTGCTGGTGTTGCCGTCGATTGCGGCTGCCTTGCTCGGCATCTCCTGGCCTCTGCTGCCGCTGGCCGCCGTGACTTCCTCTGCGGTGTACCTGTGGATCGTCTTCGCGCGGCTGTTGGATGAACGGGAAAGGGGCTGGATCAGGTCTAAGCTGCTGGTCAAGTGGCCCGCCGGGGCGGCGTAGAATGCACGACGAACCGTCGCTTCCGAAGCTGAGCATCGTCACCCCCTCGTACAATCAGGGCGGGTTTCTCGAGACGACGATGCTGTCGGTTCTCGAGCAGAGCTACCCGCGGTTCGAGTACATCGTCATCGATGGCGGCAGCACGGACGAGAGCGTGGAGATCATCCGTCGCTACCAGGATCGCGTCGCCTATTGGGTGACCGAGAAGGACGGCGGGCAAGCGCACGCCATCAATAAGGGTCTGAAGAGAGCCACGGGGGAGATCTTCGCTTTCATCAACAGCGATGACCTCTACTTGCCCGGCGCATTGCGGGCCGTCGGCGAGTACTTCCGCCGGCACCCGACGTGCACCTGGCTTTGCGGCGACACGATCCTGTTCGGGCCGGGGCGCGCACCCGAGCATCCACGGACGCGCGTGCCGAAATCCGCCGCGCACGCCCTCTCGTGGGCGTACAGAGCGCCGCAGCCCGGGATGTTCTGGCGGCGCGAGATCGTCGCCGATGGCTTTCAGGAGAAGTGGCGCTACTGCTTCGACAACGAGCTCTACGTCCGCTTGCTGCTTCGCGGCCACCGCTGTGAGCACCTGCCGGTGGCCGTGGCAGCGTATCGCCTTCACCCGACGAGCAAGACGGTGGCAGAGGCCGCAGGCTTCGACCGCGAGTTCGACGAGATCGCCGAGATCTACCATCCGCATCTCGCGGGCTCGGCACGGCGTTGGACGCTGGGCACACTTCTGCTCAGGCGGTCCCTGCAGGCGAGCGCGGCGGGTGACGCCAGGGCTGCCGCCAGGTACCTGCTGCGCTCCTTCGTGGTTCATCCACCGGGAATCGCCGGCCGTCTGTTCTGGGGCTCCCTTCGGCAGGCGCTGAGGACCGTTCGTCTCACGAAGCGCAATGGGCTCGGAGACTGAGCGTGCGGCACTCGGATTACTGGGTGGGCGAAAAGGACGAGGGCCAGGCGGTGACCATCAACAAGGGATTCGCTCGGGCGACCGGCGACGTTCTGGCCTGGCTCAATTCGGATGACAAGTAATCCGCTACCCCAGAACGTACTTTACCTTTCCTACGACGGGGCCCTGGATCCCCTGGGGCGGTCGCAGGTGGTCCCCTGCCTGGAGGGGCTCTCTCTCGCGGGGTACCGTTTTGATCTCATCAGCTTCGAGAAGCCGCAACGGTTCGCCCAGGTCGAAGATCGGACGCGGATGCAGGCGCGTCTCTCCGCGGCCAAGATCACATGGCACCCGCTGCCTTACCACAAGCGCCCCTCGACCCTGGCGACCTCCTACGACCTTGCACGAGGCCTCCGGCTCGCGCAGCGGCTCGCGCGAGACCGGCGTTTCGCGCTGGTGCACGCGCGCTCCTACCCGGCGAGCCTGATCGCGTGGCGGCTCGGGCACCCCTACGTTTTCGACATGCGGGGCCTCTACGCCGAAGAGCGCGTCGAGGGCGGGATCTGGCCCGCCGGCGGCGCGCTCCACCGGATGACCAAGGCGCTCGAGCCGCGGCTCCTGCGCGACGCGGCGGCGGTGATCACGCTCACCGAGGCCAGCGTCTCGGTCCTGCGGAAGATGATGGCGAGCGCAGGCTCCAGGGCCGTGCTCGAGGTGATTCCGACCGGCGTCGATCTCGATCGCTTCCGGACCCTGGCGCGTCCCGAGGGCCCCTTCACCGCCGCTTACCTCGGCTCCCTGGGGACCTGGTACCTCCTCGAGGAGATGCTCCTCCTGGGGCGCGCGCTGCTCGCGTGCGCCCCTGAGGCGAAGCTTCTCTTCCTGAGCAACGACGACCCGGCGCCGCTCCGGGCCCGCGCCGCCGCCCTGGGGCTGCCGGCCGAGCGCCTCCTCTCACGCAGCGTGCCGCACGAGCAAGTGCCTGAGGCGCTCCACGAGGCCTGGGCGACCTTCGCCCTGATTCGGCCAAGCCCTTCCAAGATCGCGTCGGCAGCCACGAAGTTCGGGGAGTCTCTGGCGCTCGGCCTGCCGGCGCTCATCAACCGTGGCATCGGAGACAGCGCCGAAGTCGCTTTGAGCGAGCGCGTAGGGGTCGTCGTGGAGGAGCTCTCGCCGCCCGGCTACGCGCGCGCCGCCGAGGAGCTTTTTCACCTCTCCTCCGAGGAGGGGATCAGGGAGCGCTGCCGGCGCGCCGCGGAGGTGCGCTTCGATCTCGCGCGTGGCGTCACGCGCTATGCTGCCTTGTACGCTGCGGTCTCGGGGAGGGCCGGACGACCGTGAAGAAGATCCTGATCCTCTGCCCCTACCCGGTACGCCGGGCCCCCAGCCAGCGCCTGAAGTTCGAGCAGTACTACGACTCCTGGCGCGCCGCCGGCTACCAGCTCGAGGTGCGCCCCTTCTGGGATGAGGCCGCCTGGGACATCCTCTATCAGCGGGGCCATTACCAGGCGAAGCTCTTCGGGCTTTTGCGCGGGCTGCTCGGGCGCGCCTCCGCGCTCTCGGAGGCGCGCGACGCCGCGCTGGTCTACCTGCACCTCGAGGCCGCCCCCATCGGTCCCCCGCTCATCGAGCGTCTCATTGCGGCGGCGGGCGCTCCGATCGTCTACGACGTCGAGGATCTCCTCTACCTCCCGTACAGCTCGGCAAGCAACCGCTTCATGCGCTGGCTGCGCGGCCGCGACAAGGTCTTTGGGCTGATGCGCCTCTCGCGCCACGTCATCGTCTGCAGCGAGCACTTTCGGCGCCTCGCGCTCGCGCACAACCCCCGTGTGACCAACATCGCCCCGCACATCGATACCGCGCGCTACCAGCCGCGCCCGCACCGCCCTCGCACCGAAGGCGTGGTCATCGGCTGGACCGGGAGTCACAGTACCTCGCCCTACCTGCACCTCCTCGATGAAGTACTGCGCGAACTCCAGCGCACCGACGCCATCTGTGTGCGGGTGATCGGGGACGCCTCCTTCCAGGTCGAGGGGCTCGCGCTCGAGGCCGGACCCTGGGTCCTGGAGACCGAAATCCAGGATCTCTCCGACATCGATATCGGCGTCTACCCGCTCCCGAAGGAGGAATGGGTACTCGGCAAGAGCGGCATCAAGGCACTGCAGTACATGGGGCTCGCCATCCCCACGGTCGCGCAGCGCATCGGCGCGAACCTCGAGATCATCGAGCCGGACACGAACGGCCTCCTGGCGAGCAGCCCCGAGGAATGGCACGCAGCCCTGAAATGCCTCATCCGCGATCCGGCGCTGCGGCGCCGGATCGGGGAGGCGGGGCGCCGTACGATTCTCGAACGCTACTCTGTCGAGACAAACCAGCGCCGCTACCTCGATATCCTGGACGACGTGGCACGATGAGCGAGAGGCTACAGCCGCCGTGAAGACGATCTCGGTCATCATCCCGACTTACAACTACGCCCGTTTCCTGGGCGAGGCGATCGACAGCGCCCTGGCGCAGACGTACACCCCTCTCGAGGTTATCGTCGTCGACGACGGCTCGACGGACGAGACGCCGGAGATCCTGGCCCGCTACCGCGACCGCATCCGGGCGGTGCGTCAGCGCAACCAGGGAGTTTCCATGGCGAGGAATGCCGGCATCGCGGCGGCGAGAGGCGACTACTTCGCCTTCCTCGACTCGGACGACCTTTGGCTCCCTCGGAAGCTCGAGCGACAGCTCGCGCGCTTTGCAGCCGACTCCGCGCTCGGCCTCGTTCATTGCGGCGTCGAGACATTCGGCGAGAGGGCCGCGACTCGGCAAGTCTTCGAAGGGATGGAAGGGTGGGTGGGAGAGGAGATCCTACGCCTCGACCGTGGGGTCATCGCCGGTCCCGGCAGCACCGTCGTCGTCCCGAGGCGGGTGGCCGAGGAGATCGGCGGCTTCGACCCTCGTCTCCTGCCTTCGGAGGACTGGGACTTCTGCTACCGCATCGCCGCGCGTTACAAAGTCGGCTACGTCGCCGAGACCCTCGTGCAGTACCGGCTGCACGGCGGCGGCGCCCACCTCGACATCCAGGGCCTGGAGAGATCCATGCTGCTGGCGCTGGAAAAGGCGTTTACTTCCTCCGATCCGGCCGTGCAGTCGCTGCGGGCCCATTCTTACGGCCGGCTCCACCGGATCCTGGCCGGATGCTACTTCCAGGCTCGCCGGCCCCGCCCCTTCGTGCGCCACGCGGTCACGAGCCTGCGCTACGACCTCGGCAACCTCCGCTATTTCTTCTCTTACCCCTGGCGCCTGTTCAGGCGGACGCTCGCGCGATAGCGTCCCATGTGCGGAATCCGGGAGCGTTGGCGCGGCACCGCATTGGCACCAGCAGAGGCGTGAGCAGACTCGCCCGCGCGGGGTCATCCGCTATATAAGTAGATGGTGTCGGTGTCATATGCCCAGGCGGTTCGACTCTTGCGGGGTCGGCCCGAATTCCAGCAGCTGCTGGCCGACGCCTATCTCGACGAGGACCCGGGTCTCGCCTGCCGGCGCTTCGAGACCAGTGCCGAGTTCCGGGAAACCGGTCGGCTGTTGGGAGTGGCGCGGGAGGACTCGCGGGCGCGGCGGCTGCTCGACCTCGGCGCCGGCAACGGCATCGCTTCGTATGCGTTTGCGCGTACAGGGCTGCGGGTCTCGGCTGTCGAGCCGGATCCGAGCGACGAGGTTGGGGCGGCCGCCCTGCGGCGCGCCTGCGCCGGTGCCGGCCTCGACGTCGAGGTGCATGAAGCGCCGGCCGCGCAGCTGCCGTGGGCCAGCGGCACCTTCGATTTCGTCTACGCGCGCCAGGTCCTTCACCACGCCGCAGATCTCGAGCAGATGATCCGCGAGGCCGCGCGGGTCTTGCGGCGGGGCGGCCGGCTCCTCGCGGTGCGGGAGCCCGTGGTGGATGACGACGCCCAGCTGCGGGAGTTCCTCCGATCCCACCCCCTACACTCTCTGCACGGGAAGGAGCACGCCTATTCCCTGCAACGGTATCTGGGTGCCATCCGTGGGGCCGGGCTGCACCTCGAGCGGGTGCTGGGTCCGTGGGATTCCGTCGTCAACTACGCGCCCTTCACCGCCGCCGATCTGCGCTCCCGCGCGCTGTTGCGCGCGAGGCAGCGATTCGGCGCCCTCGGCGAGGTGATCGGTCGTACGCCGCCCTGGCGCTGGTTGTATCGATGGCGCCTGAAACACGACCGCAGCCCGGGTCGGTTGTTTGCCTTCCTGGCGCGCAAGGAGGAGGACTGAGCGGAGCTCGGCTCGCCATGGTGTTGTGGTCCGGGAGCGCTGCATGAGGCGAGCGCTGCGAGTCGCCATCAACGCACAGATCCCGGGTGATGGATCGAGCGGCGGCATACAACAGGCGCTCGTCGCCCTGCTGCGCTCCTTGTCCGCTGCACCATCGGACGATGCCGTCTACCTGGTGTTGAGCGGGCGCCGTGACACAGACTGGCTTCAGGAGGCAGCTGGTGAGTCGACTTTGCTCTGTCCTCGTCCCTTGACGGTTGTCGAGCCCGCGCCTCAGCCCAGGGATCGAATTTCGCCGCGGCGCCTCGCGGTGACCGCGCGGTCGCTCGGGCTGCGGACGCTCGGCCGCCTGCGGAGCGAGGCTCTTCCTGCCTCGCCCGCCGAGTGGATGAAGGCGCTGGGGGCCGACCTCGTCCACTTTCCATATCAGCGGCTCTTTCCGACGGCGGTCCCGTACGTCATCAACCCGTGGGATCTCCAGCACCTGCACCTTCCGGAGATGCTCGACGAAGGTGTCGTGCGCCAGCGCACCGCAGGATATGAATCGGCATGTATTGGTGCGGCGGCGGTGGTCGTCGGCACCCCGTGGGTGCGCAATGACGTCACCGCCCGTATGGGCGTTTTGCCGAAGCGGGTCCATGCGGTTCCCCTTGCCGCGCCAGCGCCCTTCACGATTCCCACGGCGGACATCCGGCGGGTTCACGCCCGGCTGGGAGTGCGGGAGCCGTTCCTGCTCTATCCTGCCCACACCTTTCCCCATAAGAACCATTTGCAACTGCTGGAATGCCTGGCTCGGCTCCGTCATCGCGGCATTCGAGCCCAGTGCCTCTGCCCCGGAGGTCGAAGCCCCTTCGCCGCCGTGATCGAGGAGGCCGTGCTCCGGCTCGGGTTGGAGGCGGAGGTGAGCTTCCCCGGATTCGTTGGCGAGAGCGAGCTGCGCGCGCTCTACGCCTCATGCCGGATGGTCGTGTTCCCTTCCCTGTTCGAAGGCTTCGGACTGCCTCTGCTGGAGTCCTTCGCCGGCAGCGCACCCGTGGCGTGCTCGGACCTGCCGCCGCTGCGGGAGGTGGCCGCAGACGCGGCTCTCTACTTCGATCCTCGCGATCCCGATGTCATGGCCGACACGCTGGCCGAAGGCCTCTGCTCGGAGCCTCTCCGCCGACGGCTGATCGATCGTGGCCGCTTGCGGCTCGGCTTTTTCGCGCCCCGGCAGGTAGGCGCCGCCATGCGCGCGGTGTATCGGCTGGCGCTGGAGGAGGTGGCGTTGCCGGCAGATGCGGCGGCCCTCGACGCATTCCAGAGCGGGCCCTGGACGTCATGACGCGCGTGGACCCCGATGCTCGCGCCGACCTATGGCATCCTCGGAAGCTCGAGCTGCAAATGGCGCGCTTCGCGGCCGACTCCTCGCCCGGTCTCGTTCAAAGCGGCGTCGAGACCTTCGGCGCCAGTCATATCCGACGCCTCTTCCAACGGACGCTCGCGCGATAGCTTCGCTGCTCATGTGCGGCATCTTCGGAGCGGTGTTCCTGGCCGACGGTGAGGTCGCTCACGTCGAGCCAGCTCTGGCCACCCTCTTCCATCGCGGTCCCGACGGCGACGGCGTCTTTCGCGACAGCGGCGTGGTCCTGGGCTTCCGGCGTCTGGCCATTCTCGACCTCACGCCCGCCGGCGGGCAGCCGATGGTCTCCGCCGACGGCTCGGTGGCGGTCGTTTTCAACGGCGAGATCTACAACCATCACGAGCTGCGCAACGAGCTGGCCGCGCTCGGCCACCGGTTCCGCTCGCGCAGCGACACGGAGGTCATCGTCGAGGGTTATGGCGCCTGGGGCGATGGCGTTTTCGGGAGGCTCGACGGCATGTTCGCCATCGGCATCTGGGATGCGAGGCACCGACGCCTGCTGCTCTGCCGCGATCGGGCCGGCAAGAAGCCTCTCTTCTATTCACACGGCACCGATGGCGCGCACTCGATCCGTTTCGCCTCCGAGGCCAAGGCCATCCTCGCCTCCGGCCACGCCGCCGAGATCGATCTCGCCGCCCTTTCCTACGTGCTCTCCTTCGGCTACACCCCGCCGCCCGGGACGATGTATCGCGGCATCTCCCAGCTGCCGCCCGCGACCGTGATGTCGTGCGAGAGCGGGAAGGCACCTCAATGGCGGCGTTACTGGCGCGCCCCCTTCGCCGCCGCGCCTCTGGAGGTCACGGTGCCGCAAGCGACGGCCGAGATCCGTCGATTGTTCGATGCCGCAGTCCGCCGGCGAATCGAGGCCGACGTGCCGCTCGGCGCCTTCCTCTCCGGCGGCCTCGATTCGACCATCGTCGTCGGCACGATGGCGCGCCTGCTAGGTCCCGGCGTACGGACCTTCTCCATCGGGTTCGCCGGCGATCCTCGCTACGACGAGACCAGCTTCGCCCGGCTCGCGGCGCGCACCTTCGCCACCCGACACGTCGAGTTCACGCTCGAGCCCTCGTCGTTCGCTCTCGCCGAACGCCTCGTCGCCCTCCACGATGGGCCCTTCGGCGACTCCTCGGCGATCCCAAGCACGGTGATTTCCATGCTCGCTCGGGAGCACGTCACGGTAGCCCTCACGGGCGACGGCGGCGACGAGCTCTTCAGCGGATATCTCCGCTTCCTTGCGGCGGATGCGGCGGAGAAGGTTCCCAGGTGGCTGCTGCGCGCCGGTGAGCTCCTGGTGGAGCGTCTCCCGTACGCAAACGGTGAGCGCTCGGCCGTCGCGCGCGTCAGGCGCTTCCTTGCCGCGGCGCGGATGCCTCTCGCCGACCGGCTGACGCGCTGGAGCTCGCTGTTCGCCTTCGAGCTCGACCAGCTCCTCCTCCCCGAGATCCGCGCCCAGGCCGCTGCCGACGCGCCACTCGGCTGGATGCGCGCCATCGTCGCGGAGAGCCGCGGAGCCACGACGCTCGCACGCATTCTCGACCACAACTTCTCGACCTACCTGCCCTGCGATCTCCTGGTCAAGGCAGACCGCACCTCGATGGCCCACGGCCTCGAGCTGCGGTCGCCTTTCCTCGACACCGCGCTCGTCGAGTACGTCTCCCGCCTGCCCGACTCGTTCAAGCGCCGCGGAATGACGACGAAGTGGATCCTCCGTCGCGCGTTTCGCGATCTGCTGCCTCCACGCATCGCCGGCCGCGGCAAAATGGGCTTCGGCATCCCCCTCGGCACCTGGTTTCGTGGCGACCTGAAGGAATATTTGTACGACCACCTCTCGGCAACGGCACTGCTCTACAGCCTCGTGGATCGCCGGTTCGTCGAACGGCTCCTCGACGACCACCTGGAGATGCGCGCCGATCACGGTCACCGCTTGTGGCTCCTCCTCACCCTGGAGCTCTGGCTGCGGTCTCTCTCTCGCGCTCGCTCCCCAGGGTCGCGGCCAGCGGCGCCAGCGACAGGGGCATGAGGATCATCTCGCGCAACCGGAAGAGCGTGCCGAAGTTCGTCACCACGTACGCCAGGCCGGCGGCGATCAGGAAGGCAGAAAGCAGGACCTGCACGGCGAGGGGCGAGGTCCTGCCGGCATGCCATGCGGCCCTCACTGTCAACAGCCCGCTGAGGACGGAGGCGAACAGGAAAAAGAGCGTGTCGAGCTCGACATATGTCCATACTCCCCCGCCGGATCCGATCGAGAAAATGCCCAGGCGCCTCCCCACGGCCCGCGGGAGAAAGGTCGCCGCCAGGCCGGTCAGCAGGTTGCTCGACTTCTCTTCCGTGGGGGCGGGCGACGCGAGTGGCGGGGTCGCGGGCGGACTGCTCCGAGCCGCCTGTCGCCCCTCTTCGGCGGCGCCGCTGATCTGCGACGCGCCACCGGAAGAGACGAAGCCCTCGCGCAGCGCCACCAAGGGCCTCAGGAGAACCCTCTTCGTCTGCTCCCCGATCGAGCCGACCTCCGGGACCTCCCCGCCCGACTTGTACGGCATCAGGACGGCTCGTACGGTGGGAGGGAGCAGGGGCCCGCCGGAAAACACCACGACCTGGGATAACAGGATCCAAAGCGAGGCGCCGACGACGATGCGCCGCCACCGTCGCACTGGCGATGCCTGGAGCAGAGACAGCACCAGGCCCGCTCCGAGCGCCAACCAGAGGATGAGGGCGAAGTAGGCCCTTATCCCGGCGAGCTCGTAGATGACGGCGGCCAGGACCAACGCCCAGAGCACCCGTCGCCATCCCGCTCCCGTCTTCACGCTGTGGTCGAACCAGTGGCGACTGGCGTAGAACCACGCGATGACCAGCAAGCCGAAGAGCGGATCCTTGAGCGGTTGCGTCGACCACAGTATCCAGCTCGGATGCAGGCTCAGGACCGTCAACGCGAGCAGCCCCGGGTACCTGCCCGCGGGTCCCAGCGACGCGCTCCAGCGCACCAGCGCCAGCGCGCCGCCGAGAAAACACGCACAGTTGAGGAGCAACCCCACACTCGTCACGTAGCCGAAGAGGGTCTGTGCCAGGCAGAGGATCTGCAGAAACGAGACCGACGGCCACGCCCCCCGATCCAGGGTGACGATGGCGAGCAGGCCCTGGCTCGCCGCTGCGCGCGCCAGCGGCATGTAGTACTGCGAATCCAAGGCAAAGACCCAGAAGCCCCCGCCGAGGTAGTGGCTCGCCATCACCGGCAGCCGCAGATAGGAGATCCAGAACAGAGCGATGCCGGCCACCGCTCGCAGCAGGAAACCGGCGGTGACGATGCGGGTCGCCCATGGATCACCCCCCCTGGACGCGCCGCGCCAAGCGGCCCAGAGAGCCACGCCCGCGGCGCTGGCGACGAGCGCCCGCAGCGCTCCGGCACCATCGATGAGAGAAAGGAGGGTCACCTTTACTCCAGCGAAACGCGGTCCACGCCGATCCCGAGCGCGCGCGTGTCGTCCCCCTTGCCCGCGTCTTTGGGAATCGTCGTCGGCATGCGGAACCACAGCCGGACCGGCTCCGGGCCGGAGAGCGCGCTCACGGCCTCGGGCTCCAGCTCGCAGGACGCTTCCGCGAGGCCCGGCGCCACGTGGACGCTCCCCGCCGGGACCTCGCCGACCGAGACCGCGACGTCCACGGGAGCCGCCACGGCCCACGCGCGGAGCACGAGTCGCGAAGGAACGAACCCCGGCACCGGAGAGAAGACGATCGAGGCGGCACCTTCCGTCCACCGGAAGTCGAGCCCGGCGTCCGTGACTTTCTCGCGGCCATAGAAGCCTTCCGGGTCGAATCGGCCGTCGTCGGGTGCGCCGAGATCGGCCACGAGCCGCGCCGACTGCCGCGGCCAGAGCGCCTCGGGAGGCCAGCAGTACGTCGCCTCGCGAATCGTGAAGCAGCCTTTCGCGGGCCGCGTCGCCCCCTCGAGCGGGGGAAGGTCCTTCGGCCGGTCACAGGACAGGATGTACTCGGAGGGTCCCGGCATCGGGCCGAAGATCGCGCGGGGGACGATCGCGAGGTCGAACGGGCCCGGCCCGATCCGGCGCTCGGAAAGCAGCCGTCCCGAGCGCGCCTCCGTCACGCGGAGAGTCGTCTCACCCGAGTCGCCCGGCCGCTCACCCGAAAGCACGGCGCAGAGAGGCCCCTGGTCCGCGGGGACGTACAGGTGCGCGGCGGGGCCCGCCCAACGGAACGAGGGCGTGCCGGGGACGGACTCCTTCAGGCCGAAGCCCGGGCCGAAAAGCGGCGGCGCCGGGTCTCGGACGGCGACCGCGAGGAGCCGCCCGTTTCCGAGCGCCTCCGCCACGCGTCCCCTCCTCGTCCACGATCGCCAGACCGGATCGAAGCGGTCGGGCGCGCCCTCTTCCCCCGTGAAATCCGCGAGGCGGACGAGCCGCTTGTTCATCTGGTGCGGCGCCTGCACGAGCTCTTCATCGGTGTAGCCCCAAACGACGAGGCGGCCCTCCCATCGCTCGGTCCTGAGGAACGCCGGGAAATCCGGATCGGCCACGATGGTCTCCCGGCCGGGGTGGACCCAGCGCTCGAGCATGCACAGGGCGGCGATGGGCGGCGTTTCCTCCCGCGCGCTGGTCCGCACTTCCGGCCACGCCTCGCGCGCGAAGAAGAACGCGCCAAGGCAGGCCGCCCCGAACGCGAGAACGCCCCGCCTGAGAAGCACCTCGAGCCCGGCGCCCAGAGCCAGGCCGAGGACGAGCACGAACGGCACGGAATAGCGCGACATCGCACGGCTGTGGAGCAGCCAGAGGGAGAGAAACGCCGGAACGAGAATGAGCACGAGGTCCACGGCGCCCCGGCGCCTGCGGATGGCAAGGCCCACGAGGCCGGCGCCCGCGACGGCGAGGACGACGAGCGCGCGACGCCACGAGAGGAAATCCCGCACGAGAAAGGAGTCGAGAAGCGTGCCGAACGTACCGGTCGCGAACGCGTGCGCGCGGAATCCGGCGCGCTCCGACAGGGACGCGAAGAGTCCGGCCGCGCCGCCCGCCTGCGCGAAGAGCCAGACGCCCCACGCCGCCGTACCCGCCAGAGCCGAGACGGCGAACGTGACCCCGGCGTCGGCCCGGTCGTGACGAGACAGGAGCCGCACCGTCCAGACGAGAAGGACCGGGAAGAACGCGAGGAGGAGATGCGGCCTCACGCCGCACCCCGCGGCCGCGAGGAGCCCGCCCGCGAGGGCGAGGAGGCGCGCGCGGCGGGCGGCCACGAGGTCGCGCCAGCGGGTCTGATTCGGCGAGCGCCGCTCGTCGGCGATCTAGAGGCAGGCGAGCGCGCCGAGGAACAGGGCCGTGGCGGGCGTGTCGGAGAAGGCGCGCCCCCCGTTCACCCACACGACCGGCAGCGCGAAGGCGAAAACGATGCCCGCGAGTGCCGCCCATCCGCCCGCGATGCGCCGGCCCCAGACGTAAAGCGCCGGAACGGCGAAGGCGGCGAGCAGCGTGGATGCGGTCGCGAGCGCGTTGAACGGCGTGACGCAGAACGGCAGCAGCGCCCGCCCGAGGAGGATCCAGACGGGAAATCCGGGCGCCTGGGGGGAAAGGTCGAAGAGGTCGAAGCGCGTGACGGCGCCCGAGAGGATGGCCTCGTCGATCTCGCCCGGGGAGTGCGCGAGCGCGAAGAAGCGGGAGGCCGCGACGCCGCCCACGACGAGCGCGGCGAGCGCGAGCGGCGGCTCGCGGCGCCGGTCGTCGGCCCGGCCGTAGCGCCTCAACACGGCCCCAGTGTTTCATCTTTCGGGCCGGGCCGAAACAGCTACAATGAAGCCCGATGTCGAATCGACATCCCGCGGGATGAGCATTCCCCGCATCCTCCCTCGCGCCGAACATCCCATTTCGCGCGGCTACATCGACCCCGACGCCCTGCGCGTCCTGTACCGGCTGCACCGCGCCGGTTACAAGGCCTATCTCGTCGGAGGGTCGGTGCGCGACCTCATGACGGGGCGCACTCCAAAGGACTTCGACGTCGGCACCGACGCGAGACCGCAGGAAGTGCGCCGCCTGTTCCGCAACTCGCGCGTCATCGGGAGGCGCTTCCGCCTCGCGCACATCCTCTTCGAGCGGGGAAAGGTCGTCGAGGTTTCGACGTTTCGCAGGACGCCCGACGCCGTGCAGGGCGAGCAGGGCCAGGAGGGAGACGACGATCTCCTCATCCGCTCGGACAATACGTTTGGAACGCCCGAGGAGGACGCCCTTCGGCGCGACTTCACGATCAACGGGCTTTTCTACGACATCGCGACGTACGCCGTCCTCGACTTCGTGGGCGGCGTCGAAGACCTCGAAAGGCGCGTCGTGCGCACGATCGGTGACCCTCTCATCCGCTTCCGGGAGGATCCCGTCCGGATGCTCCGCGCCTGTGAGTTCGCGGCGCGCCTCTCGTTCGCGATGTCGGAGGACGTGCGCGCGGCCATCGCCGAGCTCAACAAGGAAGTCACGAAGAGCGCCGCGGCGCGCGTCACGGAGGAGCTCCTCGACCCGCTGCGCCGGGGCTGGGGACGCGACACGTATCGCCTCTGGTCGGAGGCCGGTCTCCTGGACGCGCTCCTGTCCGAGCTCGGCGGCGCGAGCGCCGCGCGCGCGGCGGCCGAGGGAACCGCCGGGGGGCTCCTGTTCGCGCTCCTCGCCGAGACCGACGCGAAGCGGGCCGCGGGGGAGACACTCGAGGACGCCACGCTCCTGTCCGCGCTGTTCCTGCCCGTCGTGTTCGACGCCGTGCGGCGGCGTGGTCCTCTGTCCGCCGCCGACCCCGGCCGGGTTCTCCTCGTCCTCGAGGACACCGTGAATCCGCTCGCGACCCGGATGGCTCTTCCGAACCACCTCACCGAGACCGTCAAGCGCGTCCTCGAGACGCTCGGACGGCTCACGGGCACCCGCCCCACGGAGCCCGGCGTGAGGCGCTTCGCCGGCAAGCCGTACCTCAAGGCCGCGGTGGCGCTTCTCTCGCTCTACGCGCGGGCCTCCGGCCGCTACCGCGAGGCCGCCGCGGCGTGGGAAGAGGCCCTCGAACGCGGATTCGGCGCGCACGCTGCAGCTGTGCCGTTTTCCGGCTCGCCGGTCCCGCCGCGCGAGACGCCATCGCTTCCCGCGCCGGACGGTCAGCCGCCCGCGCGCAGGCGCCGGCGCGGGGGCCGCCACCGCCGGCCGCAGGCCTCGGCCACGCCCGCCTAGCGCGCGCTGCGTTTCAGCCAGTCAGCGAGGTCGGACTCGAGCCGTGCGTAGTCGGCGTGCAGCGTTTCGCGCATGGCGTCCTCCACGGCCGCGCCTTCGCCCAGGCGATCGAGGAGGCGCGCGAGCGCGCCGAAGCCGCGCGTGTCTCTCAGCATTTCGGCCGCCGCGAGCGCGACCGCGTAACGGGACCGGGCCTGCGCCGCAGAGAAGCCCATGAACCCGCCTTCGAGGCCGGCCAGCGAGAACGTGCCCCGCGCGGCCCACGTGCCGGCGAGCGCGGGGGCGGACGGCACGGACGTCTTTCCCTCTTCGACCTGCGCGAGCCCTTCCTGCAGCCAGGTCGGGGCGCGCCCTTTCGCCCGGAAATGGACGAAGCTGTGCGTCATCTCGTGCCTGAGAACGGAGAGAAGCTCCGGCGTGACGCCCGTGATGCCGCGCGCCGGCACGCGCACCCTTCCGTCGAAGAGGCCGTCGGCCCAGGCGGGAGCCTGCGTCGAAGCCTGGAAGTCACGCTCGGCGTAGACCACGACCACGACTTTTTCGGCGGGACCCGAGCCCAAGTCCTGGACGAGATCGGCGTAGGCCCGCTCGAGCGCCGAGAGGAGCACACGCTCGAGCCCCGGTTCCAGACGCCGCCCGTCGTAGACGAGGAGGATGCTCGAGCTCGCGCGCTCGGCGTAACGCTCCTCCACGCCCGACGCGCTGCGGCGGCCGGAAGGGTCCTGCGCGGCGAGCGAAAGAGGAACAAATAGAAGAAGAAGAAGATTTCTTCGAATGGTAAGAAACACGGACGGATCATAGGCGCGATGCTCGGTTTCTTCGTCAGTCACGGACGAGACCCACGAACGCGCGCAGCTCGTCCTCTGCCATGTCGGAGACCGCCGCGTAACCGAGATCGCCTTCCGTCCAGCGCGCGACGTGGTAGCCGCGCGTGACACCCACGGTCACGGTCGGCGCCGGCGCCGGCGCGACCCAGACGAACACGTCGATCTCGTGCCGCCCGTGCGTATACGCCAGGACGGCCACCCGGCGGCCCGAGACGTCGTCCACCCTTCCTCCGGAAAGCGGATAACCCCGATCCGCGAGGTCCTTCACTTTCGGCGAGAGGTCGACGCGTCCGGCGAACCACGGCTTGACCGTGTGGCGGTCGGACGAGACGACCTCGACGAGCGGCCCCTTCATGAGCGCGCGCACGTGGGCAGAGACGAGAGCTTCGTCGACACCGCGCCTCGAGATCGACGCGCGAAAGGGCATGAGGAGAACCGTGAGCGCGGCCCCGAGGACGAGCGCGGCGGCCATGGCGGCCCACCGCGGCACGCCGCGCTGCCGGAACGGCCTGCGCTCCCCCGCGAGGCCGGCGCGAACGCGCGCCTCGAGGGAGACCGGAGGGACGGCGACGAGGCCGCCCCCGCGGAGCGCCGACCGCAGGGCAAGCGCCCGCCGGTACTCCGCGGCGCACGAGGCGCACTCGCGGGCGTGGCGCTCTGCTTCCAGCGTCGCCTCGACCGAGAGCTCCCCGTCGAGCCACGCGTGCGCATGTTCGCGGGAGTACGCGCAGCTCATGTTCCCACCCCGGCAGCCACCGGCCGGGCCAGCGCCGACTGGAGGCGCCGCCGCGCCCGCGCGAGACGCGACATCACGGTTCCCACCGGGATCCCGGCGACCTCCGCGATCTCCCGATACGAGAGCTCCTCGAGCTCGCGGAGCACGATCACTTCCCGGAATTCCCCGGGCAGCTCGTCGAGGGCCCGCCGCAGCCGCGCGCCGTCGGCGCGCCGCACGAGGTCCTCCTCGACGGAAGCGGCGACGTCTGCCGGCTCGTCGACGTCCTCGAGGGCCGTCGCGACCTCTTTCGCGCGGTTGGCGCGCAGCCAGGTCCAGCACGCGTTGCGCACGATCGTGAGCAGCCAGGCCCGCGGGTCGCCGCCGCGGAACGAAGGAAAGAACCGGTAAGCCCGCAAAGATGCCTCCTGAACCACGTCCTCTGCATCGTGGTCATTGCGCGTGAGCCACCGCGCGAGGTTGTAGGCGGAGGGCAGCAGCGGAAGGATCAGCTTCTCGAACTCCAGGGCTGCTTCGTCCGCATCCGACTCGCGCAGGAAACGCCTCCATCCAAGAAGACCGCGGGCGCCGTCATCTTATTCCCGATCTTCCAGCGGCTCCGCGGGAATAGTTCGGCCGGCGCGGAAGTCTCCTCGTCGAACGGAGGTAACATGAAACTCGAAACCGATCGCCGTGAATTCCTGAAGCTCGCGGGCCTCGGAGGAGGCGTCGTCTTCGCGTCCAGTCTCTGGCGCGGTGCCCTGGCGGGCTCCACGGAGGAGTTTCACTTCGTCCAGCTCTCCGACACGCACTGGGGTTTCGAGGGGGCGCCGAACCCGGACGCGAAGGGCACGCTCCCGAAGGCGATCGCCGCCGTGAACGCGCTCTCCCAGCAACCCGACTTCGTCGTCTTCACGGGGGACCTCACGCACACGACGGACGACGGCGTGAAACGCCGGGATCGCATGAAGCAGTTCCGCGACATCGCCGGAAAGCTCAGGGCAAAGACGGTCCGGTTCCTGCCGGGCGAGCACGATGCGTCGCTCGACCGCGGCGAGGCATACCAGGAGCTCTTCGGCGCGACTCATTACTCGTTCGACCACAAGGGCGTCCACTTCTCCGTCCTCGACAACGTGTCGGACCCCGGCGCCGCCGTGGGTGAGGCGCAGCTCGCATGGCTCAAGGGCGACCTCGCGAAGCTCAAGCCGGAGGCCCCTATCGCCGTCCTCACCCACCGCCCGCTCTTCGACCTCTACCCCTCGTGGGACTGGGCCACGAAAGACGGCGCGGCCGCGCTCGACATCCTCATGCCTTTCAAGCACGTGACTGTGTTTTACGGCCACATCCATCAGGAACACCACCACAAGACGGGCCACATCGAACACCACGCGGCCACATCGCTCATCTTCCCGCTGCCCGCGCCGGGATCGGTCCCAAAGCGCGCCCCCGTCCCCTGGGACGAGACGCAGCCGTATCGCGGCCTCGGCTGGCGCGACGTAGAGGCCTACCCGGAGGCGGGCTCGTTCCGCGCGGATGAAAAGCCGCTCAACGCCGCGGCCGCAGCCACGAAGGCCGCCCTCGCGGGGATGCTCGGATGAGGCGCGCCGGCGCCGCCGCGCTCGCTCTCGCCCTCCTCGCTTGCGCGCCGCAGGGACTGGCTGGCGATGCGCGCGTGGTCCGCATCGTGGCGAAGAAGTTTTCGTATACACCGTCCGAGGTCCGCCTGAAGAAGGGCGAGCCCGTAATCCTCGAGCTCATGTCCGAGGACCGCGTCCACGGGTTCATCCTCCCCGAATTCAAGATCCGGAAGGACGTCGCCCCGAAGGAGGTCGCGCGCGTGACGCTCACGCCCGACAAGGCGGGGATTTTCTCCTTCCGTTGTGACGTCTTCTGCGGCGACGGCCACGAGGACATGACCGGCACGCTGATCGTCACGGAGTGAGGCGTCAAATGAAGCGCTTTGTCACAGGGGTCGTATCGATCCTCGCTGTGGAGGCCGTTCTCGCCCTCTTGGTCCTGAGGTTCGGCCTCGTGCCAGTGAGCGCCGACGTGGCCCCGTCGAGGTTGGAAACCAACCTCATGGGCATGGCCCTCCGCGCCTCAGTGGCACGGCATGCGAACAGGCCGCCGATTACCGTGCCACCCACCGAGGAGAACCTCATTGCGGGTGTTCAAATCTACAAGGAGATGTGCGCGCGGTGTCACGGTCGGACAGCGGCAGGCCCGGCCACCCTCGGCGCGTCCTTGTATCCTCCGGCTCCGCCACTACGAGGGCGCCGGACAGGCTACACGGAGGCGGAGGTCTTCTGGATCGTGAAACGTGGCATCCGGAACACGGGAATGCCAGCATTTGGCAGGCTGCTGTCGGACGGCGACATCGCCCAGCTCGCGGCGCTCATCGAGAGGTCCGACGCGCTGCCGGCCGGCGTGGAGGCCGAGCGGAAGTAGCGCGATAGACCGCGTAGCGGCTACTTCGCCGGAGCGAGAACCCGAAGCTCGATGGAGACGATGTCGTCGAGGCCGCGGCCGCCTGCCGCGACGAGGCGCAGGGCGCTCGACGAGACATCGAGAGATGGGGCGCCTGCGGAAGAGGAGAAAATCTCTGCTGAAGAAAATGCAGAGGCGCCGCCCGCATGCGACGTCACGACGATGACGGTTGCGGCCGCTTCGCCCGTGTCGCTCGTCGAGAAAAGCCTCGAGAGCGGCAGTGATCCACTGCCTGCCATGGCGCGGAGCTCCGTGAGGTCGTATTTCTTAGAAGGGGAAGAGGGGCTGGTGATCGTGAGCGCGGCCGGCGCTTTCGCTGCGGGCTCATTCACTTTCGCAGAAAATCCCGCTTTCGCCTTCTCTTCGATTCGCCGTCCCACCGGCCGCTCCATGAGCCTGTCGTCCACCGGCGCCGCCGCCGACCGCTTCGCGAACCGCGTGCCGCCTTCCGCGGACCCCCACGCCTGCCGGCCCTTCTCGTCGAATCCGCGATCCCACTGAAGGAAACCGTCCCGGGACACGATCAGGGCCGTGGTCATCGTGGCCGCGGTCCTGCGGGTCGAGGGGCAGCCCGCTCCCTGCGTGCCGCCTTCCCAGCGATCGGCCGACTTCCTGAGCAGAATCACGCAGCCGGGCCTCTCGCGCATGTCGTTCGCGCCGTAGAGCGCGAGCACCGAGGGGTCGCGCCACTTGCCGCGCACGATGAGAGGGTCCTTCGGGTCGAAGGCGCGCATGCGGACCGCGTCCCCGTCCTCATCGAGGCGGTAGAAGCGCTGCTCGGAGGGCTCGTCGGGCTTCGGCGCGACCCCCTGCTCCCGGTACACGACGAGGGCGCCGTTCGCGATCCGGCTCTTCGGCACGGCCACGATGACGATCCGAACGGCCTCGGGCGCCGCGCCGGCGGCGGCCGGACCATCACTCTCGAACGTTCCCGTCAGCCAGGAGGCGACCTCCAGAGCCCTGCCCTCGGCGGCGATTGCGGCGCGCGCGAAGAGCAGGCAGACGGCGGCGGCCGTCAGGCGGACGCTCACCCTTCTTCTTCCTCCACGAGCGCGCCCCGCTTCTCGGAGACGCGGCGCATGGAATGGTCGAGGATGCGCTTCCTCAGCCTCACGGACTTCGGCGTCACCTCGACGAGCTCGTCGTCCTCGATCCATCCGATGGCGAGCTCGAGCGGCATCGGGCGGGGCGGCGTGAGGCGGATGGCGTCGTCCGAGCCCGACGACCGCATGTTCGTGAGGTGCTTTTTCACGCAGGGGTTCACGACGAGATCGTTCGGCCGGGCGCTCTCGCCGCAGATCATCCCGCCGTAGACCTCGATTCCCGGCGGGAGGAAAAGCGTCGAGCGCTCCTCGAGCCGCTCGAGCGAGTGCGCCGTCGTCTCCCCCGCCTCCTTGCACACCAGCGCGCCCCGCCCGCGCCCCGTGACCTCGCCCTTGAACGGCTCGTAGCCGTGGAAGACGTGGTACAGGAGGCCCTCGCCTTTCGTGTCCGTCAGGAACTCGTTGCGGTAGCCGAAGAGGCCGCGGGTCGGGATCCTGAACTCGATCTTCGCCCGCCCCGAGCCGTGGTTCGTCATATTCGTCATCTCCGCCTTGCGCTGGCCGAGCTTCTCGATCACGGTGCCCATCGCCGTCTCCGGGACGTCGATGACGAGCTCCTCGATCGGCTCGCACGTCCGCCCGTCTATCTCCTTGAGGATGACCTGGGGGCGTGAGAGCGCGAACTCGAAGCTCTCGCGGCGCATCATCTCGACCGTGATCGCGAGGTGCAGCTCGCCGCGGCCCGAGACGCGGAAGGCGTCGGGACTCTCGGTCGCCTCCACGCGCATCGCGACGTTCGTGCGCAGCTCCTTCTGGAGACGCTCGCCGAGGTTGCGGCTCGTGACGTATTTGCCCTCGCGTCCCGCGAACGGCGAGTCGTTCACGCGGAAGGTCATGGAGACGGTCGGCTCGTCGACGGCGATGGGCGCGAGGGCGACGGGGTTCTCCGGATCCGCCAGCGTCTCGCCGATCGTGACCTCGTCGATGCCGGAGATGACGATGAGGTCGCCCGCGTGCGCTTCCTCCACCTCGACGCGTCTCAGGCCTTCGAACGCCATCAGCTTCGCGACTTTGGCCTTCGTGACGGTGCCGTCGAGCTTGCAGACCGAGACCTGCTGCCCCGGGTGGACCGTCCCGTTCACGATGCGGCCGATGAGGAGCCGGCCGAGGTAGTTGTCGTAGTCCAGGGAGGCCACGAGGATCTGCAGCGGGGCGGCGGAATCTCCGCCGGGCTCCGGCACCTCCACGAGGATCGCGTCGAGCAGAGGCCTGACATCCGTCTCGGCGTGGTCCACCTCGCGGCGCGCGAAGCCGTGCTTGGCGGACGTGTAGACGATCGGGAAGTCGAGCTGCTCGTCCGTGGCGCCGAGGTCGACCATGAGGTCGAACACCTCGTCGATGACCTGGTGAGGCCGCGCGTCCGGCCGGTCGACCTTGTTCACGACGACGATGGGCTTGAGGCCCAGCTCGAAGGCCTTGCGCAGGACGAAGCGCGTCTGGGGCATCGTGCCCTCGGCGGCGTCCACGACCAGGAGAACCGCGTCGACCATCTTGAGGACGCGCTCCACCTCGCCCCCGAAGTCGCTGTGGCCCGGCGTGTCGACGATGTTGATCTTCGTGCCGTGGTAATGGATGGAGGTGTTCTTCGCGAGGATCGTGATGCCGCGCTCTCTCTCGAGGTCGTTGCTGTCCATGATCCGCTCGGTGCCGGACATCGCCTCGTTCGCGCGGAACGTGCCGGACTGCTTCAGGAGGCAGTCCACGAGCGTGGTCTTGCCATGGTCGACGTGCGCGATGATCGCGATGTTGCGGAGTCCGGACATGGGGCCTGCTTTCGCGGGGCCGGGTCAGGCGGCCTCGTCGCGGGACAACGAGGTTACCAGACCCTACTTCTTCCGGAGGCTGCTCGTGAGGAAGGGGACGAAGTCCTTCCCCCCCGGCGCGAGGTCCATCGAGAGGGCCAGCTCGCCGTCGGCCTTGCGCACGAAGAGCATCCTCGCCTTCGTCCCCGCCTCGGCGTTCAGCAACTCGCGTGACGTGAGGCGCACACCCTCGGCCGCGACCTGGACGTCGAACGTGGCGCTGATGCCGGTCGAGAAGAAATACGAGGCGACATACCGCCGTTTCTCCCGGTCGTAGGCGAAGTAGCCGACCTCCTCGATCGTCTCCTCCCTGCCGTCGTCGGCCGTCAGGATCGTGTTTCCGCGGTGGACGAGGTAGTTTCCGGAGAATTCCGGCGTGAAGCGCGCCACACACCCGCCGACGCGTGCGCCGGACTCCGCGCCGCCCGACCAGGAGCCGACGAGAAACGCGAACTCCTGGAACGGGTGCCAGGCGGGCGCGTCGGCTGCCGAGGAAGTCGCGGGAGCCGCCGTGGCCGGAGCGGAAACCGGAGAAGCGGGCGGCTGGGTCTGCGCCCTGGCAGGTGCCGAGATCACCAGCAAGAGAAACCAAACACGGGCGGAATACGTCCGCATCGACAGGATGTCCTCCTCTGGAACTCTTGGAGGATTATAGACTTAGCGGTGACGGAACCGATCCGCGCGCTTTTTCGTTACGGAGACTGAGGACCATGCCGCCAGAGCCTCACCCCGACGCCGAGCTCGTCGCCCGCTGCCAGAGGGGGGACGACGGCGCGTGGTCGGACCTCGTCGCCGCCTACGGCAGAAAGGTCTATGGGATCGCCTGGCACATGACATACGACCGCGCGGAGGCCGAGGAGCTCACCCAGGACTGTTTCCTCAAGGTCTGGCAGAACCTCGACCGCTACGAGCCCACCGAGGCCTCGCTCCTCGCCTGGATCGCGGCGCTCTCGCGGAACTTGTGCATCGATCACTACCGGCGGACAAAACGGGAGAAGGGGTTCTCCTTCCTCTCCGACGACGCGGTCTCGACCCTCCTCCCCGCAACCGACGACCCGCAGGCCGACGCCGTGCGCCGCGAGCGCGTGCGGATGCTGCTCGACGCGATCTCCGAGCTGCCCGACGAGCTGGCCGAGGTCGTGATCTTGCGCGACCTCGACGGCCTCGACTACCGCGAGATCGGCGACCTCCTGAAGCTGGCCGACGGCACGGTGAAGTCGCGCTTGAACCGCGCGCGTATCGAGCTCGCCCGCGTCGTTCGGGGGCGCGTCGGGGCCTCCGCGGGAGATGGAAGGTCCCTCTACTCGCCGTTCGGCCCGCGCGCCACCACGGCCACGGGAGGCGCGCGATGAGCGCCGCGTGCCGCGCCTTCGAGCAGCGCCTTGCCGAGGCGCTGGACCGGGCTCCCCAGGGCGCCACGGCCGCCGCCGCGCACTCCCTCGCGTCCGCCGATCCGCACGCGGCGGAGTGCGCGGAATGCGCGCTCCTCGGGGCGCTCGTCGCCGGGCAGGCGGGCGTCTTCGCGTTCCTCGCGCGTCCCGAGCCATCGCCGGACCTCCTCGCCCGACTCGCGGAAACTCCGGCCGGCCTTCTCGCGCGCCAGCAGGCGTCCGAGGTTCTCTCTCTCCTGACGCCGGGGGCGCTCGCGCGGCCGGAGCCGTCGCGCGCGCTTCTCCAGCGCCTGCTCGACGTCCAAGAGCGCCGGACCGCTGCGGCACCCTCGAACGTGCGGCGAGGCGTCTTCGCACGCCTCAAGCCCGTCGTGACCGACTGGCGATTCGCCGTCGTGGCCGCCTACGCGGCGACGTTTCTCATCGTCGCGCTCCTGCGCATCGACCCGATGTCGGCGGCCCGCGGAGCGGCGAGCGACCTGACGTCCGCGGGCGAGCGCGCGCTTTCCGAGGCGCGCGTCGCCGCGCTCCACCGCTTCGACGAGAGCGCGCTCGGCCGGGCGGCCGCCCCGATCACGAAACGCCTCGACTACCGGGTTTACCGCGCGTTCGCCGCGGGCCGCGCGCGCGCCGTCGCCTATTCGCAGCTCATCTTCGAGAAGCTCTTCGGCGGAAGCGTCGACGCCGTTCAGGCCTCGACGAAAACACCGGAACTTTCCGACAACTTTCGACGTTCCTGAAGACAGGTGGAAACGATGACCGACGCCAGCCCCAACCCCCAGCCCCAGAACGCCCCGCCCCTCGCACCGGCGCCGCCGCCGCCTCCGATCGCGTTCACTCCCGCGGGCGTGCTGCCGATCGCACCGCCGCCCCCGCTGAAAAACCCCGGCGCCGCGGGCGCCCTCGGGATCATCCCGGGCATGGGACATCTTTACCTCGGCCTCTACCAGCGTGCCGCGATCCTCTTCGGCGTCTGGGTCCTGTTCATCTCGCTGGCCGGACACTCTCACGGGCCGTTTCCCGGCATCGTCATTCCGTTCTGGATGGTCTTTTCCATCATCGACGCGGCGCGCCAGGCCAGGGCGATCAACGCGACGGGCCGGCCCGAGTCGAACATCCTCGGCTCCGACGAGCCGGTGCGCGTGAGCGGAAGCCTCACGGCCGGCGTCCTCCTCATCCTGATCGGCGGGTTCCTCCTCCTCGACCGGCTCGTGACGATCGACCTGTCGTTCCTGAATGACTGGTGGCCCGCCCTCCTCGTCGCCTTCGGCCTGTGGCAGGTGTTCCGCCACTACCAGGCCAAGAGCGCGGCGGCCGGCGGGGGCTCAGTCCCCGAGTAGGGTGACGAGGACGACCGTCCTTCCGAGGATCGCACCGGTGCGCGGGTCGATGAGGTGGTCCTCGATGTCGATCTCGAGGGCGCCGTCCGCGCGGTTCCATCGCGCGGACCTCCCCCGCTGACCCACGGCTTTCGCCACGGCCGCCGCGTCCGCCTGGATCGCCCCGCTCTTGATGCCGTCCCTGAGGTCGGCCTCGAGGTTGCGTTCGGCGAAGATGAAACGCGACTGGGGGAGCTGCCGCTCGTACGCGGCCACGGTCTCGTCGACGGACTTCGCCGTCGTGAAGACCGCGATCCGGAGCTTGCCGAGCCTCTTCTTCAGCTCGGCCTTTTCCGCCGCGCTCCGCGACGTGTCGGCGTCCAGCCGAGCCATCGCATGCCGCGTCTCCGCGGCCGCGCGGTCCGTGAAGACCTGCGTGAAAACGGGGTCGATCTCCCCGCCGGGCGGGAACGGTACGCCCGGAATCGGCGAGACGGGCGCCGCGAGGAGGAGGGCGAGAGCGAGGAAACCGGTCATCTTCCCATTCTAGTGTCGCCGCCTCACGTGCGCGTTTTCACGACGATCTCGGCGGGCTGCCCCGCCACGTAGCGGAGCGAGCACTCGGCGAAGCCCTCGCACTTCACACAGATCCCGTCGCGGTCCCCCTTGAAGTCGATGGGCTTGCACACGTTCACGCCGGGCACCACGAGCTTCGAGAGCTCGGCCGCGAACTCGCGCTGGCGCGGCGGCGGGTCGCCGCCTCCCTGCATCGCCCGGCGGAGATCCTCGACCTTCGGGAACAGCTCGCGGTTGCGGCGCTCGAGCGCCGCGTCCTCGCGCAGGGCGCCGGCGCTCTTCACGGCGACCACCGCCAGCTTCGCGGCTTTCTTCGCCTTGTACCCGCCCTGGTGCCGGATCCAGAAGAAGAGAAACCCGGCCCCGGCGCCCGCCACGCTCGTGAAACCCGCGCCAGGCCGCCCCGCCAGCGTCGCTTGCAGGAGGCCCCAGGCGAGGCCCGCCGCTGCCAGCCACGCGAGCCACTTCACCTTCACGGGGATCACGAAGAAAATCAGGAACTGCATGTCGGGAAAGAGGTACGCGTACGCGAAGAGCATCGACGCGCTCGTCAGCACGCCTCCCGACAGCAGCGCGTTCCCCGTGACGAGCGCCGCGAGCGAGGCCCCGAGCGTCGAGATCAGCCAGAACACGGTGAACTCGCCGGTTCCCCATTCCGCCTCCAGCGCGGAGCCGAGGATGTAGAGGACGAGCGTCCCGAAGAAAAGCCCGAAGGGCTCCCCGTGCAGAAACTGGTACGTCACGAAGGTCCACGGCCTCTCGAGCGCCGCCGGCGGGAGGAATCCGAACAGCGTGAACGTCTTCTCGGGATCCATCTTCGAGAGGAAGAAGAAGATGAAGTGGAGGCTGCAAAGAGGCAGCGTGAGCCCGAGCTTCGGCGCAAAGAGGTCGTCGCGGCCCCTCATCCGCGCCGCCCGAATCGCTTCTCGAGCTCCTCGTGCGGGAAGGCGAGGAGGATGGGCCGTCCATGCGGGCAGGTCCACGGATCGCGGCACGCGGCGAGATCGGCCAGGAGCCGCACGGCCTCGGCGGGCGCGAGGCGGTGGTTCACGGTGATCGCGCCGCGGCAGGCGAGAGACGCCGCGAGAACCTCGCGCCGCAGCGCGGGCGAGGGCGGGGAACCCTCGGGCAGGGCCGCAAGGCGCGCGAGATAGTCGCGGAGAGCCGGGAGAACCGAGGAGGCCGGCGTCTCGGATGGCGCCGCCGAGACGAGGAACGTGCGAGTGGACAGCTCCGACACCGAGAAGCCCGCGTCCGAAAGGAGAGCGTCGGAGTCCGAGAGGAGCGCCGCCTCGAGGGGTGACGCCTCGAAGACGGCCGGCGAGAGCAGGCTCTGCGAGGCGGGCGCGGCGGACTCGAGGCGCGCGAGGAAGCGCTCGTACCGCACGCGCTCGTGCGCGACGTGCTGGTCGACGAGGACGAGGCCTTCCTCGCCCTCGGCGACGAGGAACGAGTCGCGATACTGGCCGAGGAGGCGGAGAGGGCCGACGGGAGAAGAGGAAAAAGAAGAAGAGAAGATTTCTTGTGAATAGGAAGAGGGAGACGGGCCGATCGCGCGCGCTTCGAGGAGCGTTCCGGCGCTCGCATCGGGGCCCGCGCCGTAATGCGCGGCGCCCGAGGCCGCGCCGTAGCGAGCCGCCCCCTCGCCAAGCTCAGACGCACCCCGCCACCCAATCCCCCTTTCTAAGAAATCTCTCTTTCTCTCTCTTTCTTCTCCTGGGCCACCCCAGAACACATCCCCCCCGACCGCCACCGCGCCCTTCCCCCCCGTGAGGGCGTGGACGAGGCCGCGGTGAACGAGCGTGTGCACGGCGTTCGGGTCGCGAAAGCGGACCTCCAGCTTCTGCGGGTGCACGTTCACGTCGCACAGCTCGGGGGCGCACGTGAGAAACAGCGCGAACCCCGCGTGGCGGTCCGAGCGCAGCACCTCGCGCGTCGCGACCGCCACGGCATGCGCCACGGTCGCGTCCCGGATGGAGCGGCCGTTCACGAAGAACCACTGGTGCGCCCGCGAAGGGAACGTCGTGTCCGGTTGCGTGACGGCGCCCGCCAGCGTCATCCCGCCCAGGGTGAAGTCCAGGTCCCGCGGAGGCGCCGCCGCCATGATCCCGAGGACCTCGCGGAACCGCGCCGCCACGCCGCTCGCGGCGGGGAGTTCGAGAAGCAGCCGAGGCCCCGCGCGCAGCGTGAACGCGACGTCCGGACGCGACAGGGAGAGCGCCGTGACCGCCTTCACGACCGCGCGCAGCTCGGCTTCCGCGCTCTTCAGGAACTTGCGGCGTGCCGGGACGTTTCCGAAGAGGTCCTCCACGACGACGCGCGTGCCCTTCGGATGGCGCGCGGGCGAAACGCGCGGGGGCGCGCCGCGTCCGGCGATCACCTCGGTCCCGAGTCCCGACTCGTCGGGCGACGTCGTGAGGACGAGGCGCGAGACGGAAGCGATGGAGGGCAGAGCCTCGCCGCGGAAGCCCATCGTGCCGATCCGGGTCAGCTCCTCGAACGTGCGGAGCTTCGAGGTCGCATGCCGTTCGAGGGCCAGCCGCGCGTCCTCCCGAGACATCCCCGAGCCGTCGTCGACGACCTCGAGCCGCGCGACGCCGCCGCCCTCCACGTCGATCGAAATGCGCCGGGCGCCGGCGTCGAGCGCGTTCTCCACCAGCTCCTTGGCGGCGGACGCGGGGCGCTCCACGACCTCGCCGGCGGCGATCTGGTTCACGAGCGCTTCGGGGAGGACCTGGATCGCGGTCACGCCGGGATGTTAGAACGAGATCGCCGCGCGAAACCGCCTCCTCGGGGCGCCGTATCATCCGGACATGGGCCAAGGTTCGACCGGAAATGTGATCGCCGCGCTGGTGAGCTTCTTCATTCCCGGGCTCGGGCAGCTCATCCAGGGACGCGTCCTGGCGGCGCTCGGCTTCTTCATCCTGTCCGGTTTTCTCTGGTTCTTCCTGCTCGGTTGGGTCGGACACGTCCTCGCCACGATCGACGCCGCGATCTGGAAGCCCAAGAGCTGAGGGCCCGCTCAGCGCCCCCTGATCGCCCTCTCCACGTCCGCGATCTCCCTCGGCGCCGCGCACGAGAGGCAATCGGGCCCTTTGTCCGTGACGAGGACGTCGTCCTCGATCCGCACGCCGAGGTTCCACCACTTCGGGTCCACGCCCTCGCTGTTCCCGGGAATGTAGATGCCGGGTTCGACGGTGAGCACCATGCCCGGCTTCAGCTTCGCCATGGACGTCGAGTAGCGCGTCCAGCGATCCGTCGGGTCCGCGATCTCGTAGCTTCCCGCGTCGTGCACGTCGAGGCCCAGCCAGTGAGACGTGCCGTGCGGGAAGAACGCCGTGTAGGAGCGGGACTTCAGGATCTCCTCGCGCGTCCCTTTCACGAACCCGAGCTTGACGAGGCCGTCCACGACGACGGTCAGCGCGGCGTCGTGGACGTCGCGGTGCGCGGCGCCCACGACCGCCTTCGCGATCGCGGCCTTCTGGGCCGCGAGGACGATCTCGTAGAGCGCGCGCTGCTCGGGAGAGAACGTCCCGTCAACGGGATAGCTGCGTGTCACGTCGGCGGCATAGAGGCCGTACTCGCAGGCCGTGTCGTTCACGATCATCTCGCCCGAGAGCATCGGGCGGGTCGCGTCCGCGTAGTGGAGGATGACCGAGTTCGGCCCCGAGCCCACGATGGGCGCATAGGCCATGCGCCCCGAGCCGCCCTCGAGACAGCGCTCGACCATCGCGCCCTTGAGGACGCCCTCGTTCACGCCCGGCCGCGTAAGGGAGAGCGCCCCGCGGTGCGCGTCGACCGAGAGCCTCGCGGCCTCGCGCAGGTTCGCGATCTCGGTCGCGTCCTTCACGAGGCGCATTTGCCCGACGAGCGGCGAAGCGTCGAGGGCCGGGAGCGGCTCCACGCCCGCCGCGGCGAAAGCCTGCCACGCCGTGATCAGCTTTTCGCGGAAGTCCCGGTCGCGCCCGTCGAGGTAGAAGAGCGCCTTCGCTCCCGCGAAGAGCGACCGGGATTCGTTCTGGAAATCGGCCACGGGATACGCCGCGTCCGCCCGGAATTCCGACTTCGCGCCTTCGACGCCGGCGCGCCGCCCCGTCCAGCGCTCTTCGGTCCAGTTCTTCGGCCTGACGAACAGCGTGTAGCGTTTCCCATCCGCCGCGCCCGGCCGGAACACCGCGATCGCGTCCGGCTCGGAAAAGCCCGTGAGGTACCAGAAGCTCGAATCAGGGCGGTACGCGTCGAGGAGATCCGCGGCGGGCTCCGACGGGGCGCGCAGAACTACGACCGCATCCGGCGGCAGCCTCGCGGCCAGCGCCGCGCGATGCGAACCGAACCAGTCCTGACCCGGCGCGGGCGGCCCGGCCGCGGCGAAGGCGGACGAGCAGGCGGCTAGGGCGACGAGGAGCGTCGGGATGCGCATGAGGCCTCCGAGGCGGCGGAAGTGTACCGGCAGGGGGCGCCCGGGGGCCGAAGGCCGTTGCGAACGAGACTCCGTTGCGCTGCGGCCCCGACGGGAATAGGCTTGCTCGCCTTGGACCCCGCCGCGGAGGATTTTTCTCGGAACATCTCTCAAGGAGGTCTTATGTCAGCCGCCGTTTCTCCCGTCACGATCGATCCGCGAGTCAGCGACTTCATTGCCAGGCCGCGCCAGATGCTCATCGACGGCCGGTGGGCGAACGCCGAGTCCGGCAAGACGTTCCCGACCTACAACCCCGCGACAGGAGACGTCCTGGCGAAGATCGCGGAAGGCGATCGCGCGGACGTCGACGCGGCCGTCCGAGCGGCGCGCAAGGCCTTCGAAAGCGGTCCCTGGCCGCGCATGACCGCTTCCGAACGCGGGCGGCTGATGTGGAAACTGTCCGACCTGATCGAAGCGCACACGGAAGAGTTCGCGACTCTGGAGTCGCTCGACAACGGCAAGCCGCTCGCCATCGCTCGGGCGGCGGACGTCCCATTGGCCGTCGATCTGTTTCGCTACATGGCGGGTTGGGCGACCAAGCTGGAAGGGACGACCATCCCGCTTTCGGTGCCTTACACGCCGGGCGCGAAGTACCTGGCCTACACGCTGCGGGAGCCCGTCGGCGTGGTCGCCCAGATCATCCCGTGGAACTTCCCGCTGCTGATGGCGGCCTGGAAGCTGGGGCCGGCGCTGGCGGCGGGAAACACGGTCATCCTCAAGCCGGCCGAGCAGACCCCGCTCTCCGCTCTGCTGCTGGGTCAGCTCATCATGGAAGCCGGGTTCCCCAACGGCGTCGTGAACATCGTCCCCGGATACGGAGAGACCGCCGGCGCGGCGCTCGCGGCGCACGACGGCGTCGACAAGGTGGCGTTCACCGGCTCGACCGAAGTCGGCAAGCTCATCGTGCACGCGGCGGCGGGCAACCTGAAGAAAGTCTCGCTCGAGCTGGGCGGGAAGTCGCCGAATGTCGTCTTCAAGGACGCCGACATGGACACGGCGATCGCCGGATCGGCGAGCGCCATCTTCTTCAACCACGGACAGTGCTGCTGCGCCGGATCGCGTCTCTACGTCGAGCGTCCGGCCTTCGACCGCGTGGTCGAGGGCGTCGTGGCCGAGGCGAAGAAGATCAAGGTCGGATCGGGACTCGAGCCTGACACGAGCATGGGCCCGATGGTTTCCGAGGAGCAGCAGCGGCGCGTGTGCGGCTACCTGGAAAGCGGCATATCCGAAGGCGCCAGGGCCGTGACCGGCGGAAAGAAGATCGGCGGCAAGGGATACTTCGTCGAGCCGACCGTGCTCGTCAACACGACCGAGAACATGAAGGTCGTGAAGGAAGAGATCTTCGGACCGGTCGTGACGGCGATCCCGTTCGACAATCCCGAAGAGCTGACGCCCCGGGCCAACGACAGCGTCTACGGCCTCGCGGCGGGCATCTGGACGAAGGACATCTCCAAGGCCCACCAGCTCGCGGCATCGCTCAGGGCCGGGACGGTCTGGATCAACTGCTACAACATCTTCGACGCGGCGCTCCCCTTCGGCGGCTTCAAGCAGTCGGGCTGGGGACGCGAGATGGGTAAGGATGCCTTCGAGCTCTACACGCAAACCAAAGCGGTGTGCACGCGGATCCAGTAGCGAGCTCGACCGCTAGGCCGGCGACGCCCGGTCAGCAGAAAGTTCGGCTGCTGACCGGGCAAGCGCTGAGAGTACCGACCGCAGGCGCGCCGAGAGGTCCGGATCCGAGGCGATGCCAGGGGCATCGAGCTTGCGGCCCGTGAGGGGCAGTGACGCCTGCTCGACGATCCTGCCGCCCATGACGCGAAGTGTCTCGACGAGGGCCGCATGCGCGATGCTCGCTCGTGGCGTCGCGTTGATGACCGCGATGGGCTTTCCGACGATCTCGACGCCGCCGACGAGCCAGTCGAGCGCGTTCTTCAGAACGCCCGACACCCCGTGAGCGTACTCGGGACTCGAGATGACAAGAGCGTCGCTGAGGCGAATGCGGGAACGCCACGCCTCGATGGCGGGAGGTGGCCCGGCTTCTTCGATGTCGGGGTTGAAGAAGGGCAGGGAGTCGAGGGGAGGATGAAGAACCACCTCGATCTCCGCCGGCGCAACGATGCGAAGGGCGCGGAGGACGTTCGTGTTCGACGAAGCCAGACGAAGACTCCCGGAAACCGCGAGTATGTTCACGGGTCCCCCAGCGGGCTCTCGCGTTCAGAGCTTCCGATGCCGGAACGGGCGGGCGTCTTTCCCGCTGTACGTCGCCACGATCTGGCCGCTGCCCCTGAGCAGGTATTTGTACGTGGCGAGCCCGTCGAGGCCCACGGGGCCGCGGGCGTGGATACGGCTCGTCGAAATACCGACCTCCGCGCCGAAGCCGTAGCGGAAGCCGTCAGCGAAGCGCGTGGAGGCGTTGTGGAAGACGCCGGCCGCGTCCACGCGAGAGAGGAACGCCTCGGCGGCGGCCTCGTCGGCGGTGACGATGGCCTCCGTGTGGTGAGAGCCGTGGCGGTTCACGTGCTCCACGGCCTCGTCGAGCGACTCCACGAGCTTGACGGACAGGATCGGCCCGCCGTACTCCGTCCGCCAGTCTTCCTCCGTAGCGGGCGCGAGTTCGAGTGATGGCGCCAGGGCTTGCGTCCTCCCGCAGGCGCGGATCTCCACGCCTGCCTGAACGAGCCGGCCGAGCAGCGGGACTGCAAAGCGCACCGCCGCGTCGCGGTGGATGAGAAGCGTCTCGGCGGCGTTGCACGCGGCCGGGTACTGGAGCTTGCTGTCGAGAACGATCTCCGTCGCCATCGCCTCGTCCGCTGCGCGATCCACATAGACGTGACAGACGCCCTCGGCGTGGCCGAGGACGGGGATGCGGGTCGCCGCCTTCACGTGCCTGACGAGGTCGTACCCGCCCCGCGGGATGACGAGGTCGATGTGCTCGTCGAGCGCGAGGAGCGCATCCACCTCGGCGCGGCCCGCCACGGAGGAGAGCGCGCCTTCGGGGATCTCGGGGAAAGACGCGACAGCTTTGGCGAAGACGTCGAGGAGAGCCGCCGTGGAGCAAGCCGACTCGCGCCCGCCCTTCAGGATCGCCGCGTTGCCCGACTTGAGCGCCAGCGACCCGATCTGCGTGACCGCGTCGGGACGCGACTCGAAGATGACGAGGAGGACGCCCAGGGGACAGGTCACCTTCTCCAGGACGAGGCCGTCGTCGAGGAGCGTGCGCGAGAGGACGCGGCCGGAGGGGTCGGGCAGCTCGGCCACGGCGCGCACGCCATCGGCCATCGTCCGCAGCTTCACGTCGTCGAGAACAAGGCGGTCGAGGAGAGACCCCGAGAGAGAGATTTCTTCGAAGGTGGTGCGGGCCTCGAGCACGTCCGCGCGGTTCGCCTCGAGAATTGCGTCTCGCGCCGCCTCGATCCCGTCGGCGACCCTTCGAAGGACGAGGTTCTTGGTCTCGGAAGACACCGTCGCGAGCCTCCGCGCGGCCTCCCGTGCACGCTTCGCGATCTCGACCGGCCCCAAGTTCCTTTCTAAGAAATCTTTCTCCTGAGTCATCGATCTTTCGCCCCGGCCTTCGGACCGAACACGGTACCGACGGCCTCTCCCGCTAAGAGCCGGTCGAGGACTCCGGGCGTCCGGCCGTTCGCGATGACCGCGACGCCGCCCGAGGCCGTCGCGATCCTCGCTGCGTCCAGTTTCGAGGCCATGCCGCCGCGGCCGCGCCCGCTTCCGCCGTCGGCATACCGCGCGATCTCTTCCGTGATCTCCCGGACGAACGGGATGAGCGTGGCCGCGCGGTCGTGCGCCGGGTTGCCCGTGAAGAGGCCGTCCACGTCGGAGAGGATGACGAGGACGTCCGCCCTCACTTTGCTCATGACGAGCGCCGAGAGCCGGTCGTTGTCACCGAAGAGGCCGCGGGCGCCCTTGCCCTCGGGCGACTCCAGCTCCAGCGTCGAGACCGTGTCGTTCTCGTTCAGGATCGGCACGGCATCCAGCTCGAAGAGCTTCTCGAGCGTCGCCGAGAGATTCTGAAAACGCGTCCGGTCGGTGAAGTCGTCTTCGGTGAGCAGGACCTGCGCGGTGAGAAGGCCCATCTTCTCGAAGCCCTCTTCGTACACGGACATCAGCCGGCTCTGCCCGATGGCGGCGCAGGCCTGCTTGAGGGTGAGCGAGCCCGGTTTCTTTTCCAGGCGCAGCCGTTGCGCCCCGAGTCCCACGGCGCCCGAAGAGACGATCAGAACGTGCCGCCCCTGCTTCTTCAGGCTCCCGACGGACTCGATGAGCCCGTACAGGCGCCCCAGCGCGACCGCGCCGTCGTCGCGCATGATCACGTTCGTCCCGGCCTTCACGACGATCCGCCTCGCCGCGGCCACGCGCTGCCGTATCCGCGCCTCGTCCATCCGGGGATTGTAGGGGCCTCGAGCGAGGGAAATGGGCGAACTTTCGTGCCGGGCCTCCGTATATGCGGGAGAGAGGTCCCGTATGTCGAAGAAGATCAAATGGATCCTGGCGGCCGGCGGCGTGGTTCTGCTCGCGGGCGGGGGTGTCCTCCTCGCCTCACGCGGCAAGGACAAGGCCAAGGGGCCCGACCAGCCCCCCTTCCGGATCGGGAAGGTGCAGGCGGAGGACCTCCAGGTGAGCGTCCGCGAGGTCGGTGTCGTCGACCCCGAGACGAAGGTCGACGTGAAGTCCGTCGTGTCGGGGCGGATCGTCGCCCTGAAGGTCCGGGACGGAGCCGTCGTGAAATCCGGCGACATCCTCGCCGAAGTCGAGCCCGACGTCACCCAGGCCCAGTCGCTGTCCGACGTGAGGGCCGGCGTGACGCAGGCCGAGGTCGGTCTGAAGGACGCCGAGCGCCAGCTCCGCTCCCAGGAGCGGCTCTTCAAGGAAGACCTCATCGGCAGCGAGACGCTGAAGGACTTCGTCACGAAGCGCGATCTCGCGGCCGAGAACCTCAAGGCCGCGCGGCAGCGGTACGAGATCGTCGAGGGGCACGGCATCCCGATCTCCGGCGACGCGCTGACCCAGCGCGCGCGCGTGACGAGCCCGATGTCCGGCGTCGTCATCACGAAAGGAGTCGAGCTGGGCGAGACCGTGACATCGGGAGTGTCGTCCTTCAACGCGGGCACGATCCTCTTCACGGTGGCCGACCTCAAGACGCTCCTCATCAAGGTCAACCTCAACGAAGTCGACATCGCGAAGGTAAAAGTGGGCCAGCCCGTGCGGATCACGCTCGACGCGTATCCCCAGAAGGTCTTCACGGGCAAGGTGCGTTTCGTGGCGCCCGCCGCGAAGCTCCAGGACAAGATCAAGGTCTTCCCCGTCGAGGTGACGCTGGACGAGCTCGGGGATTCGTATCGCACGGGCATGAGCGCGAACGTCGAGATCCTCGGCGAGAAGCGGGAAAAGGCCGTCTCGATTCCGCTGGAGGCGCTCCAGCGCGCGGACGGGAAGACCGTCGCCTACCGCCTGAAGAGCGACTTGAAGCCCAAGCAGATCGCCACCGCGAAGGAAGGCCTCAACGGGCGCGGCAAGTATGTGTGGCTCTCGGACCACTGGAAGGACTATTACGAGGTGGTGCCCGTTGCCGCCGGCATCGCGACGCTCGAGCGCGTCGAGATCCTGGCGGGTCTCAAGGGAGGCGAGCAGGTCGCCCTTGAAGACCCGACGAAGAAGAAGGTCGAAAAGGACGACGACAACTGACATGCACCCGATCATCGAGACACACGGCCTGACGAAGGTCTTCGGAGCGAACGGCATGGCCGTGCACGCGCTCTGCGGCATCGACCTCACCGTTTCGGCCGGCGAGTTCGTGGCTCTCGTGGGCCCCTCGGGCTCAGGCAAATCGACTCTCATGGCGATCATCGGCTGCCTCGACTCCCCGACCGAAGGCTCGTACGCGATCGACGGCACGAACGTGGAAGGCCTCTCGGGGGCAGCGCTCGCGCGCATCCGCAACGAGAAGGTCGGCTTCGTCTTCCAGAACTACAACCTGCTGCCGAAGGCGTCGATCGTGCGAAACGTCGAGCTGCCGCTCCTCTACGCGGGCCTCGGCCGCAAGGAACGCCGGCGCCGCGCGCTCGAGCTCCTCGAGCGCGTCGGGATCCCCGAGAAGGCGAACGTGCTGCCCGCCGTGCTCTCGGGCGGCCAGCGCCAGCGCGTCGCGATCGCGCGCGCCCTCGCGAATACGCCCGCGCTGCTCCTCGCCGACGAGCCGACGGGCGCCCTCGACTCGAAGACGGGCGAGGAGGTCCTCGCCCTCTTCAAGGAGCTCCACCGGCAGGGGAACTCCGTCATGCTCGTGACGCACGACGCGCACATCGCGTCCCTGGCCGAACGGCGGGTCGAGCTGCGCGACGGCCTGATCGTCTCGGACGTCTCGGAGAAGCGGGCGGCCTGATGTTCAGCGGCGCCTTCCGCGAGCGCCTCGCGGGCGCCTGGGTCGAGATTCGCGAGAACCTCGGCCGGTCGACGCTCCAGACGCTCGGGGTCGTCCTGGGCGTCGCATCCGTGCTCGGGGGCTTCTCCATCTCCGACAGCCAGCGGCGCCGCTCCGACGAGCGCTGGGTGAAGCTCGGAGGAATGGACCGGCTGAACGTCCAGCAGTCCGAGGCGATCCGCGACGGACGCCCCACGGCGCTTCAGACGGCGAACCTCGGCCTGCGCGCCGAGGACGCCGAAGAGGGCGGGGCTCTGGACGCGAAAGCCGTCTCCGGCGTCATGCAGCAGAAATTCGCGCGGGCGCGCGTGCGGTCGGCCCAAGCCGACCAGGACCGGCAGCTCACCGGCATCGGCGGCGACTATCTGGCCCTCAACGGCTACACCGTCGAGAAGGGGCGGGGGTTCTCCGCGGAGGAGCTCGAGACCGGAGGGCCGGTCGCCCTCCTCGGCGCCGAGGCCGCGGCGACATTCTTTCCGACGGGAAACGCCGTCGGCCAGACGATCCGGCTCGGCGACATCCCCGTCGTCGTCGTCGGCACGTTCGCGGAAAAGATCTTCCGGTTTCGCGACAACCAGGGCAACCAGTTCGCGTGGCGGAACCGGATCGTGGCCGTCCCGTCGACGCTCGTCGCGCGGCGGATGCAGGGCGACCGGTGGCAGCGCGTCGACCGGGTGGCATTTCGGATCCGAGACCTGAACGTCATGAAGACGTTCAGCGAGGGCCTCGAGGCGCTCCTGAAAGGCAACCACCGCCAGCAGGAGGACTTCCGCATCGACGACATCGCCGCGCGCGTGCGCAAGCGGCGGAGCCAGGGCGACGTCTACAACATCATCTTCATGCTCTCGGGCGTACTGTCGCTCATCGGAGGCGGCATGGTGAACGTGAACATCCAGATGGCGACGCTCAAGGAACGCGTGCGCGAGGTCGGCGTCAAGATGGCGATCGGGGCTTCGGGCCGCGAGGTGTTCAAGGAGTTCATGACCGAGGCGCTCCTCCTCACGGGCTTCGGCGCCGTCGCGGGCTTCGCGGCCGGCGTCGCGTTCTCGAAGATCATCACGTCGTTCCTCGAAATCCCGCTCTTCATGCAGCCCACGAGCTTCCTCTGGGCATTTCTGCTCGCGGCGGCGTTCGGTTTTGCGTTCGCCCTGTACCCCGCGTGGAAGGCGAGCCGGCTGTCCCCGATGGAAGCGCTGCGCTATGAATAGGGAGTCGGTCTCCAACTTCGAAGAAACTCCCGTCGGCCACACGGCTGCTGGGACGAGCCCCATCGCGGTTCGTCGTCTGTCTTTGGGAGCCCGATTGGGTCTCTTCTGGGAAGTCATCGCCGGCGGATTCGTGGAGCTGTGGGCGCACAAGCTGCGCTCGCTCCTCACGCTGACGCTCCTCATGCTCGGCGTCTTCGCGCTCGTCGTCATGACGTCCGTTCTCGACGGCGTCCTCGACAAGGTCTCGACCGGCTTCGCGGGCATGAGCTGGGACGGCACCGTCGTGATCCAGCCGAAGACGGCCGAGACGACCGAAGAGCAGAAGCGCTTCGCGATGAGCCCGGGGTTGCGCTACGAGGACCTCGCGCGTCTCGCGACGCCGCATCCGTCGGTCGTCGCGTTCCTGCCGCGCGCCACGAAGCGCACGAGCGTGAGGGTGGCCGGCGGCACGGAGCGCATGTGGGTCACGGGCCTGACACCCGACTACGCACTCCTCATGAACCGCCCGATCGCCGCGGGCCGCGGCCTCACCGAGGACGACCGCCGCCGCCACAGCACCGTGGCCGTCGTGGGCTCGACGCTGGGCTCGAAGCTGTTCGGCGGCGCGGACCCCATCGGCCGCGACGTCCTCGTGGACGGCGTGCCGTTCCGGATCGTGGGCCTGCAGGGGCCGCTCCAGATCTTCAACGAGGAGCTGTGGCTCGATTCGAACGGCCTCATGATCCCTCTCGAAACGTACATGGACCGGATGGACGCGGACCACAAGCTCACGAACGTGGCCGTGAAGCTGCGGAAAAAGAGCGACCTCAACGACGTCACCGCGCTCGTCCTCGGGCGCTCGAAGCAGGCGCACCATGGCATCGAGGACGTGGAGATCAAGGACCTCGAGTCCGAGGCGGCGAAGAGCTACGCGGGCTTCCTGGAAGAGATGCGCGGCTGGCGCGTCGTCCTCTCCAGCCTCGCGGGGACCGTCCTCCTCGTGGGCGGCGTGGGCGTGCTGTCCGTCATGCTCATCTCGTTCTCGGATCGCAAGTACGAGATCGGCCTCCGCAAGTCGCTGGGCGCCTCCGATCACGAGATCTTCGTGCAGTTCCTCCTGGAGGCCTGCGTCCTCGCCGCGCTCGGGGCGAGCCTGGGCACCCTCAGCGGCGCGGCGCTCTGCCGCGCCCTCTCGCCGATGTTCCCGTGGGGCCTCGTCGTGAACCCGATGGGCCTCGCGGTCGCGTGGGCCGTGGCGATCGGCCTCGCGCTCGTCTTCGGCCTCTACCCCGCGATCCGCGCCTCACGCCTCTCGCCGATGGAGGCGATGCGCTAGACCCTAAGATCCGCGAATGGCCGGTCGCAGAAGAACCAGCGTCCATCCGCTGAGCACCCGCTCCCTGCGCGCCGCCGCCGCGCGCCTCCGCCGCGGCGAGGTCGTCGCGTTTCCCACGGAGACGGTCTACGGCCTCGGCGCGAACGCACTCGACGCGAGCGCGGTCGCGAAGATCTTCGCAGCGAAGCGGCGGCCTCCCGACAATCCGATCATCGTTCATGTCAGCGATTTGAAGATGCTTAGAAAGGTCGCGAGGGGTGTGTCACCGCGCGCGAAGACACTCATCGCGCGATTCTGGCCCGGCCCGCTGACTCTCATTCTCTCTAAGAAATCTCTCGTTCCCTCGCTCGTCACCGCAGGCCTCGACACCGTTGCCGTGAGAATGCCGGAGGGCATCGCACGCGACCTCGTCGCGGCCGCGGGCGTCCCGATTGCCGCTCCGAGCGCGAATGTCTCCGGCCGCCCGAGCCCCACGACGGCCGCGCACGTTGCAGAAGATTTCCCGGGTGTTTTCGTTCTGGACGGCGGATCGACGAAGTACGGCGTCGAGTCCACCGTCGTCGCGCTCGACCCGCCGAGGATCCTGCGGGAAGGGGCGATACCGGGGGATCTTCTTAGAAAGATGATTCCTGGGCTTCGGCTGCCCGCTTCGAGCGGGCGTCTCGCGGCGGGGGGCGGCGCTTTTTCTTCGAAGGTGCAAAGGCGCGCCGCGCAAAGTCCCGGCATGCGCTATGTCCACTACGCGCCGAGCCGCCCCCTCATTCTCTTTCTAAGAAAAGACGACCTCGCGGCCTACTTCGCCAGTCACCCGCAGTCGCTCGTGCTTTGCCCTACGTGTCTTTCTTCTCTCTTTCCGAAGCAAAGAACTCTTGCCCTGGGCGCTTCTCCCGAGGGGATCGCACACGGGTTGTTCGCCGCGCTGCGCACGCGCCGGCGCGGCAGCGAGCTGCTGGTCCTTGCGATTCCACGGCGTGGCCTCGGCCGGACGATCATGGATCGTTTGACCCGCGCCGCGACGCGGATCGTCTAAGGG
>JBGQDL010000003.1:0-56316 GCA_041495865.1 Thermoanaerobaculia bacterium
CTGGCAGGTGCCTGACCGCGCGACGTCCGAGCTGATGAGGCACTTCTACGAAGGAGTCCTCAAGCAGGGCCTTCGGCCGGCAGCGGCCCTCCGGGCGGCCCAGATCGCGATTCGGCGCGAGAAGCGATGGGCGTCGCCGTACTACTGGGCCGCGTTCACGCTGCAGGGGGACTGGAACTGACGCCGATGAATCAAACTGCCTGTCCTTCGGATGGTCTTGTGCTCAATACTCACCTGGTTCCGCGTTCGCCACGGCCTCATCGTGTCGCTGCGCTCGCGCTGCTGAGCCTCCTGGGCTCGCACTTCGTGCGGGCGGACATTCCGCTCCCCGAAGGCTCTCTTCTTCCTGGGGCAAAACAGTCGTTTCCCGTCGCGGTCCAGGGCGGGCAGTTTCTGCGTGTGGAGCTCGAAGTCAACGGCCGCGACTTCGAATTGTCCATCCTCGGGATCGCTGGCGAGAAGCTCGCCTCGGCGCGAAACATGGTTCGCGAACCGAGACCTCTGGCCGTCTCTTTGATTGGCGTAACCGCGGGCGAATACCGGGTGGAACTCAGCCTGCCCGAGAAAGGCGCCACCACGCCGGCGAGCTACCGGTGCCGCGTGACCGGCCCGCGTGCCACCGCGCCCGGCGATGAAAAGCGCGTGGCGGCGGACAGCGCTTACGCCGCGGCTGATGACATCCGCGCCGACGGCTCCAAGGCCTCTCGGCTGAAGGCGATCGAGATGTATCAGCAGGCGTTGGGCCTGTGGCAGGCGATCGGCGATCGGAGCGGCGAGGCCGCGGCGCACGCCTCCCTGGGCTACTCGTTCTTCCAGTTGGGCAACCTCGAGCCGGCTCAGGAGCACTTCGAGCAGGCCCTCCGCGGCTGGCAATCGCTGAACGACCCGGCGCGCCAAGTCGAGTGCCTGACGGTCCGCGGCATGGCTTACATCAATGCCGGCGATTTGCGGGAGGCAGAGGCTTCCATGCAGGCGGCCTTGCGGCTCGTCGGTCCACTCGGAGACCCTTACCGCGAGGCCCTCGTGTACCACGGCCTCGGCGGGGTGCGCGCCGATTCCGGCGATCTCACCGAGGCACAGGAATTGTATCGCCGGGGGGCGGCGCTCGCCGAAAAAGTTGGTAACCGGCACCGGCAAACGATGTTGCTGGGCGGCTATGCCCGGGTCCTGCGAGTTCAGGGAGACCAAGTGGAGTCTCTCGAGATCCTGAGCGGCATCTTACCCTTCTATCGCGAAGCGGGCGACCGCCGCGGGGAGATGTATTCACTCAACGGAATCGGCGTGGCGCATCAGTGGCTGGGCCACACCCAGCAGGCTCTCGAAGCCTACCGCCAGGCTTTGGAACTGAGCCGGTCTGTGGGCGACACGGTGATGGAAAACGCAGCGCTTTCGAACGTGTGCCAGATGTACGTGGAGACGGACGATCCGGAACGAGCGCTCGAGTGCTTCAACCAGTGCATCACCCAAAGCCGGGCGAATCATCAGCCCGCGGAGGAAGCCAGGAACTTGAAGGAGGCCAGCAAAGTCTACAACAGGCTGGGGTCGCCCACAAAAGCCCTGGAATACTGCACTCGTGCGTTGAGCCTCCTCCAGAACCTCGACAATCCAATCGCGGAAGGTGATATCAGGACGACCATCGGCGACGCTTATGTCCGGCTCGGCCAACCGCGCAAAGCCCTGGAGTTCTATGGTGCGACCATCGACATGTATCGCGCCGATGGACGGCCGTTTTGGGAGGTGGAAGCGCTGGCGTCGCAGGGCGAAACCCTCGTGTCGCTGGGCGAAACCGCCGGAGCCTCGGAAGCGCTCGGGCGGGCGCTTGCCCAGCTTCGCGGCCTGAACCCGGACAACCTGGAAGCGGATGTTCTCATCGATCTCGCTCAAATTGCCGCGTCCGAGAACCGGGTCACAGAAGCAAAGGCCCGGATTGACGCGGCGCTGGCGGCGACCGAGTCGTTCCGCGGCGGGATCGCCGGGGCAGACCAGCGCTCTTCGTTTCTGGCGAAGCACTTTTCGGTGTACGAGGCCGCCATCGACGTATTGATGGAACTCCACCGCCGGGAGCCCACCCAGGGCTTCGCGGCGCAGGCGTTCGAGATCAGCGAGCGCGCGCGGGCACGCAGCCTTCGCGATCTCCTCGGCGAGTCCCGCGCCGGCATTCGGTCGGGCGTCGCGCCCGAGCTCCTCAAGGAGGAGGGGTCTGTGGGCGACCGGCTGGCCGCGAAGGCCCGCTATCGCCTGGAGGTCCAGGGCGGACCTCACACCGAAGCCCAGACGGCCACGCTCGATCGGGAGCTGCGCACCCTGGCCGATGCCTACGCCGGCGTCCAGGCTCGCATACGGGCGAGCAGTCCCGCTTACGCGGGTCTCACACAGCCTCGAACGCTCTCGCTGTCACGCGTTCAACAGGAGCTTCTCGACGAGGACACGATGCTGCTCGAGTATTCGCTGGGCGGTCAGCGCAGTGTGCTCTGGGCGGTGACGAAGACCTCCTTCGCCGTGTACGAACTGCCCGGCCGGAGGCAGATCGAAGAGCTGGCGCGGCGGGCGTATCAGCAGATGATCAGAAAGGTTCCACAGGAAAAGGCCGACGCTGCGCAGGCTCTGAGCCGTGTCTTGTTGGGTCCCGTCGCGCGGCAGTTGGGCAGTCGCCGACTGGTGGTGGTGGCCGATGGAATCCTGCAGTACATTCCCTTCGCGGCGCTGACGGGCCGAGGGGGCGCGCCGCTGAGCGCTGGCCACACCGTCGCCTACCTGCCCTCGGCTTCCACGTTGGCGCTTCTTCGAGAGGGGATTGAGGGACGCAAGCCTGCGCCGAAGCTCGTCGCGGTGCTGGCCGACCCCGTTTACACGCGCGACGATCCGCGCGTCCATGGCGCGACGCCCGCCGCGGCGCCGGTTCACACGTCCGAAAGCCTGGAGAGGTCGGCCAAGGACACGGGTCTCCTCGAGTTCGGCCGCCTCTATTCCACGCGCAACGAGGCCAAAGCCATCCTCGGCCTGGCGGAGCCGAGCGAGCGACTTTCGGCCCTCGACTTTCAGGCCAGCCGCGAAACCGCCACCAGCGCGTCCCTGAGCCAGTACCGCATCGTGCACTTCGCCACCCATGGTCTGCTCAATTCCCGGCAGCCCGCACTCTCGGGTCTGGTCCTGTCGCTGGTCACGGCGAAGGGCGCGCCCGCCAACGGCTTTCTGCAGGCGTACGAGATCTACAATCTGAAACTCGGGGCGGACCTGGTGGTTCTGAGCGCCTGCCAGACGGCGCTGGGCAAGGAGGTGCGCGGAGAAGGGCTGCTCGGCCTGACGCGCGCGTTCATGTACGCCGGCGCTCCACGCGTCGTCGCGACACTGTGGCCGGTGCCCGATGTCGCCACCGCGGAGCTGATGAAGCGCTTCTACCGCGCCATGCTCGTGGACCACGTGGCTCCGGCGGCGGCCTTGCGGCTGGCACAGGAGTCGCTGCGCCATGAAGCCCGTTGGTCGGCTCCGTATTACTGGGCCGGGTTCACGCTGCAGGGGGACTGGAACTGACACCGATGAGCCGCGACGACGCGTCCCCGGGGACCCCGGCGGAGCTTGTCCGGAGAATCCGCGCGGGAGACGCCGCCGCGGAGAGCGAGCTCGTCTCGAGGTACGGACGCGGTGTGGCCATCCTCATCCATCGCGCGAGCAGCGACGCCTCGGCCGTCGACGACCTTTGCCAGCAGACGTTTCAGATCGCCCTCGAGAAAATCCGCGGGGGAGACGTTCGCGAGCCGGAGAAGCTCTCCGGGTTCATCTGCGCTCTGGCGCGGAACCTCGTCATCGACCATTTCCGGAGGGCGGCGGCGCATCGATTCCCGGGCTCCGTCGAGGGAAGCCTGGCAGCCGATCCGGCCCCCGGCCCGCTCGAGAGCCTGCTCAGGGTCGAGAAGGCGTCGATCGTGAGGCGCGTGCTCGCGGAGCTTCCGTCGGAACGCGATCGTGAGATCCTGTTTCGCTTCTACATCGCCGAAGACGAAAAGGACTCGATCTGCCGCGACCTTGGGCTGACGAGCCTCCACTTCAACCGAGTCCTCTTCCGGGCTCGCGAGCGATACCGGGAACTGTACGAAGAGACGACGAGAAAGAACGTGAAGGAGCCGGGATAATGGGCGCGCGAAACCCACCTTCAGGTGAGATGGATCACGAGTTCGTCCAAGGGAATCAGATTCCAGACCGCTATCGGATGGGAAAGCTTTCGGTCGAGGAGAGACTCCAGTTCGAGGAGCATTTCCTCGATTGCCCGATCTGTCTCGAGCACCTCGAATCGCTCGAAGGGCTGAGGGTCGGCCTGAAAGAGCTGTCACGAGAGAGGACGGCCGCGGCCGGGCCGGGGCGTTTCCCTCGCGTCCGCCCCCGACGTGGATATCGCTTGATCGGCCTTCTCGCGGCGGCGTGTCTCGCCGTGGCGGTCCTTCTGCCCGCCCTCTTCTTCGGCGAGCTCCGCCGAACGAGGGGCGAGCTGGAAAGTGTTCGAAGATCTTTCGACGAAGCGCAGCGAGACAAGATCGAGCTGACCCGGGTACTGGAGCGTGAACGAGCGGCGGGAGCGAGCGCCGCCGGCGCCGTCGCGCCCCTCGCGGCCTCCGTATTTACCCTGAACCTGACGAGAGGAGCCGCCACTGAAGTACCTGACGACCGGATCGTCCTTCGGGATCCCAAGGAGTGGGTCATCCTCCTTCTCGACCGGCCCGATCGGTCGAGCTTCGAGAGCTACCGGGCGAGGATCTCGACGGCCGATCGGCGCCCGATCGGAGACGCGCTCACGGCGAGCGCGGCCTCGGGCGACATGCTCGCCGTGGGCCTCCCCCCCGGGCTTCTCCCGGCGGGCGACTACGTCCTGACCCTCGAAGGACTCGGAGCCGGGTCCGTCAAGGACCTCGCGACGTATCGCTTCCGCGCGGTCCTCCGGAAGTAGCCGGCTGAGATAGTTCCGACCGGTCCTCCACTCTGAAGACAACTGAGTCTCAGTAAGGGAGGACCAGATGATGTCCGGACGCACCCTGACTCGGGTCGCAGTCGGTCTTGGCTTCGCACTGCTCGGGCTCGGAAGTCGCGCCGCGCAGGCCCAAGTCGTCACCGAGTTCAGCGCCGGCATTACCCCCGGCGCGAACCCCGAGGGCATCACGGTCGGCCCCGATGGCAACCTGTGGTTCGCGGAGGGTATCGGCAACCGGATCGCGAGGATTACCCCGCTCGGAGTGGTCACCGAGTTCAGCGTCGGCATCACCGCCGGTGCGCACCCCCGAGACATCACGGCCGGCCCCGATGGCAACCTATGGTTCACGGAGGGTCTCGACCGGATCGGGCGCATTACTCCGCTCGGAGTCATCACCGAGTTCAGCGCCGGCATCACGGCCGGCGCGAGCCCTAAGGACATCACGGCTGGCCCCGATGGCAATCTGTGGTTCACGGAAGATCTCCGAAAGGCGATCGGGCGCATCACGCCGCTCGGAGCCGTCACCGAATTCACAGCCGGCTTTACCGCCGGCGCGGTCCCCCCCAGGAGCATCACGGTCGGCTCCGATGGCAACCTGTGGTTCACGGAAGCCAACAGCGGACGGGTCGGGCGGATTACTCCGCTCGGAATCATCACCGAGTTCAGCGGCGGCATCACCCTCGGCGCGAGCCCCGGGGACATCACGGCCGGCCCCGATGGCAATCTGTGGTTCACGGAAATTACAGGCGACCGGATCGGACGGATTACTCCGCTCGGAGTGGTCACCGAGTTCAGCGCCGGAATCACGAACGGTGCGACCCCCGTGGGCATCATGGCCGGCCCCGACGGCAACCTATGGTTCACGGAAAACAATGGCAACCAGATCGGGCGGATTACTCCGCTCGGAGTCGTCACCGAGTTCAGCGCCGGCATCTCTGCCGGTGCGTTCCCGTTCGAAATCGCGGCCGGCCCCGATGGCAGCCTGTGGTTCACGGAAACCATTGGCAACCGGATCGGGAGAATCACAACGGGTGTCGTCGCCGGGACAAGCAGCTTTTTCTCCCTTCCTCCGTGCAGGGTGCTGGACACGAGGAACCCGACGAGCCCGCTCGGTGGGCCGCCTCTCCAGCCGGCCGGGTCGCCGGACAGGGCCTTCGTCGTGACCTCTACGTGTGGGATCCCGGCAGATGCCGCCGCCATCTCCGTGAACATGACCGTGACCAACGTCGCAGGAGACGGCTTTCTCTCGGTCTATCGCGGAGACGGCATTCGCACCGGCACCTATTCAATCTCCTTCGGGAAGGGCCAGACGCGGGCAAACAACGCCATCCTGCAACTGGCACTCGACGGGTCGGGCTCGTTCAAGGTTCAAAACTCCGCGGCCGGGACCCTCGACTTCATCCTGGATGTGAACGGCTTTTTCAGGTGAGCTGGGGAATCATCGCCGGCTGAGATAGTTCCGCCCGGTCCTCCACTCTGAAGACGAAGGAACTGAGTCTCAGTAAAGGAGGACCAAATGATGTCCGAACGCATCTCGACGAGAGCGGCCGCCCGCGCTGCAGGTCCATGGCTGCTCGCTGCACTTCTCTTCGCTGCGCCGGCAGCAGTCGCCGCGCTCGGGGACGGAACCGATCCCGATTGCGGCGCGGCCGAGCCCTGCGCGGTGATGTCCCCGTCGCCGCATTCCAGTTCCTCGGCAGGCGCTCGAGGATCGGCGCGCGACCGCGAGTCGTCTGTCCGGGCTGGGAACCGGAGAGCAGCGCGGAAAGCGAAGGCGGCGAAAAAGGCCACTCCGTCGAGTCCGACCCTCGTCGCGACGGATGCGTCGACCACAGCAAATCTCGGTAAAGGGAGGACCAAATGAAGACAGAACGCGTCTCGACGAGAGTGGCCGGCCACGCCGCCGGTTCCTGGCTGAACGCGACGCTCCTCTTCGCAGCGCTGACAATCGCGTGGATCGCCTCCGGCGAGAGTAGGCACGACTTCCTCGAGCCGTTCGTGAACCCGACCGGCGCTGCCCGGACCTTCTCGACCGCGGGCCGCATCGACACGGACAACCCCTTCTTCCTGGACCTGGGCACGAACGGGCGCACGTGCTTCACGTGCCATCGCCCCGACACCGGGTGGTCCATCACGCCGGGGGGCGTGCGGGAGCGCTTCGAGGCCACCGCCGGGCTCGACCCGATTTTCCGCACGAACGACGGCTCCAACTCGCCGAATGCCGACGTGGTGACCGTCGAGGCACGTCGAAGCGCCTATAGCATGCTCCTGAGCAAGGGCCTCATCCGGGTCGGCATCGGCATTCCGGCCGACGCCGAGTTCACGCTCGAGGCGGTAGACGATCCTTACGGGTTCGCGAGCAGCCACGAGCTCTCTCTCTTCCGGCGTCCCCTCCCGTCCACGAATCTGGCTTTCCTCAGCACAGTCATGTTCGACGGCCGCGAGACGTTCCCGGGGCAGACGATCGCGTTCGACCTCGCGGACCAGGCGAATGGCGCCACGTTGGGACACGCCCAGGCGAGCGTCCCGCTCTCGACCGAGCAGCGCGAGCAGATCGTGGACTTCGAGACGGGGCTGTTCACGGCCCAGGTCTACGACGTCGCCGCCGGAGATCTCGGCAGTCAGGGGGCGAAGGGCGGACCGAAGGCTCTCTCGAAGCAGGATTTCTTCCTCGGGATCAACGACCCGCTGGGGCTGAATCCCAAGGGAATCCCGTTCAGCCCGATCGTCTTCACCGACTTCGCAGCCTGGGCCAGGCTCAAGAGCAGCCACGGGGATGACGCCGACGAGGAGCACGAGGGACGTTCCGCGGCGCGGCTGGCCGTGGCGCGGGGCGAGGAGCTGTTCAACGGCAAGCGGATCAACATCACGGGAGTGAAGGGCCTCAACGACGACCTGGGCGTCGTGAGCATCCCGGGCACGTGCGGCACGTGTCACGACTCGCCGAACGTCGGCAATCACTCGGTAGCGGCGCCGCTCGACATCGGCCTCGCCGACGCCTCGCGCCGGACGCCTGACATGCCCCTCTATACCCTGAAGAACAAGGCCACGGGACAGACCGTTCGGACGACCGATCCCGGGCGAGCCCTCATCACCGGCAAGTGGAAACACATCGGCCGGTTCAAGGGACCGATCCTGCGCGGCCTCGCGGCCCGGGCGCCCTACTTCCACAACGGCTCGGCTGCCGCGCTCACCGACGCGGTCCGGTTCTACGACGAGCGCTTCGGGATCGGGCTGACGGAAGGAGAGATCTCGGACCTCGCCGCGTTCCTGCGGGTCCAGTGACGTCTACTTCCGGATGCCGGGCCGCTGGCGAATCTGAAGGTCGATCTCCACGGAGAGCTCGTCGGGGCGGGGTTCCAGGTAGCCCGAGTGGGCTTCCGGCTCCCGGGGCCCTGCCTCGACGATGTCGATTCCACGCCGCTCCACGGCGACGGAGTCGCACCGGAATTCCGGGGTCCGGCCGCGGCGTCCCGCAAGGTAGATCGGAAAAGCGTCACACTTGAGGACGCACGGTCCGCCCCGAAACTCCAGCGGAAGATTCCGGACGAAGACGTTCGGCCCCGCCGGCAGCCGCTCGACCTGGCCCACGGCGGAGCGAGCGAGCGCGAAAGCGTCGTTCCAATACCGCTGGAGAGAAAGCCCGCTCAGGCACGCCCCGGCGAAGAAGGCGGCGAAAAGGAGAGTCCCCGCCAGGGGAAGCGTGCCCCGATCCCGGGCTCCGCGGGCTTCCCGGAGCGCGGCAGCCGCCGAGTCGGTCCCGACGCCGAAAAGAAAAGCCATCGGCAAAGCCGCCGCATACACGAGCCGCCCGCCGACGGCCGCTTCCGGCACGGTCCATGTCCAGAGCACGGGCGCGAGAAAGCCGGCTGAGGCGGCGCACGACGCCGCTCCCGCGCGCGCGCCCGCCGCGCGGAGCCCGAGGAGGACGCCCACGAAGGCGAGAAGTCCGGCGCCGTGCGCGAAGACAGCCGCTCCGTGCGACGCTCCGAAGTAGGGATACGAGAACATCGCCACCGCGTATCTCCGCAGATGGAGCAGCAGAGGCGCCTCCCGGAAGAGTCGGAGCGGGGCGCCGTAATGCGATGCGTTAAGGGGCATCGCCCCCATGCGAAGCGCGACGAACGCGCCCGCCGGAATCGCCAACAGGGCCGCGCTCGCCAGGACGCGGCGAAACGGAGCCGTCGCGGGCCGGCCCCGGCGACCCGACGCGAGCGCGATCAGAAGAAGAGGCGCCGCGAGCGCCACTTCCTTCGCCAGCAGCGCCAGCAACAGGATGCCTGCCGCCGGAACGGCGAGCAGAAGAGCCCGTCGCGCCGTGATGCCGGCCCGGACCGCGGCCGCGCAGAGGAGAAGAGAGACGAGGACGCCCGTGACGCAGAGAAGATCGAACTCACAGGAAATCCAGACGTGCGTCTCGTTTGCGGGAGGAAACACCAGGAAGAACGCCGCGGCGAGCCAGCGAACGGCCTCGTTCTCGCCGAAGGCCCGGAGGACGAAAGCGAGAAGGACGGCATTGAGCAGGTTCAGAAACGCGACCACGGCGACATAGCCCGCCGGCGTGGTCCAGCCGAACAGGGCGAACTGCCCTTTCAAGGCCGCGTAGCCCACCGGGCGGAACACGCCCGCGAGCACCGGCACGCTGAACAGCTCCGCCAGGCGGAACGAGCGGGCGACGTCGAGGTTCGCGTAGTCATCGGAGACGAAGAACGCACCTGTCACGGCCGGCACGAAAAGGAGCGCGCACTCGACGGCGGCGATGGCGACGAAGAAGAGAACGGGAAGCCGCCGGCTCATCAACCCCCCGGCTTCGTCCGGAAGCGCCGCCGGATGCGGAACAGCTCGAGGTAGGCCTGGGCGCCGCCGAAAAGGGTCACGCGCGAATCGGGGGAGTTGAACCACAGGACGGGCACCTCGGCGATCGGATACCCGAGCTGGCGCGCCAGGACGAGGGCCTCCACATCGAAGGCGAAGCGGTCGACCTGGGCGCGGCCGAAGATCTCCCGCGCGGCCTCCCGCGTGAAGAGCTTGAAACCGCACTGCGTGTCGCGGATGCCGGGCAAGAGCAGCAGGCGCACGATCCGGTTGAAAAGCTTGCCCAGAGCCCTTCGATAGAGGGGCTGCCCCTCCTTCACCAGCGACTCGTCCAGGGCGCGGGAGCCGATTGCGACCGGCGCCTTCGCGGCCGCGAGCTTCTCCCACTCGTAGATGGGCGTCGAAAAATCCGCGTCCGAGACGAGGACGAGGCGGCCCGCGGCTTCGAGGCAGCCGATGCGCACCGCGTGGCCCTTGCCGCGGTTGGTCGGAAGGCGCAGGACGCGCAGGTCGAGCCCGTAGCGGCGCCCCGCCTCTTCTGTGCGTTCGGCCGTCGAATCGGAGCAGCCGTCGTCCACGACGAGCACCTCGACGCGGGGCGCGGACGGGCGGGCGGCGAGATAGGCCGAGATCGCCGCCAGAGAGGCGGCGATCCGCTCCTCCTCGTTGAAAGCGGGGATGACGATCGACAGGTCGATCTCCCGTGCCGCCTCCCTTCGGGCGGGGGCGGGCTGCGTTCCGAACGCGGGGATGCCGGGCGTCACCGTCACGCCGGCCGTGCCTCGTAGACGAACTGGTAGCCGAAGAGCGTGGGCCAGAGGCGTGCGGCAGCGAGGGAAGCGCCGCGCGCGAGCCCCGCGAGCGGGCGCCGGCCAAGCGCGGGAAGGGCGAGCTCGAGCGGCATCGCGGTCGCCTCGATCGACAGGACGCGATATCCGCTTTCCTCGAGGAGAGCGCGTCCGGTGGCCCGCGTGAAAAAGCGCAGATGCGTCCGATCGAGAATGCCGCGGTGCACGTAGGTGAAACGGCCGAAGAGGAGGCCGAGCCGCACGGTGACGTTCGCGACGTTCGGGAGCGAGAGCAGGAGGACTCCGTCCGGCTTCAAGAGGGGCCCCAGAGCGCTCAGCAGGACTTCGGGACGCGGCAGATGCTCCAGGACGTCGCCGGCCACGATCACGTCGAAGCTCTCCTTCCACGGCCCGGAGATTCCTTCGAGGAGGTCGCCGGTCACGGGCTGGTCGAAGAACGGAGCGCCCTCCTTCGCCGCCTCGGGGTCGAGCTCGACTCCGGCCAGGTACCGGCACACCGGACGGACGCGCCGCGCGAGGAGCCCGGCGCCGAACCCGAGGTCGAGAACCGCGAGGTCCTTTCCGCGCGCGAGGACTTTCTCGAGGAGCAGCACGTGCGAAGAGCCCGGGATCTCCTTCCAGGGATAGCGCTGCGCCTCGAGGGATGCGGTGTATTTCAGAGCGGCGACCTCTGTGCGATCGGGATCCGGCGGCCGCTTCCGAACGCCTTCGAGGACACCTTGAGGCCGGGCGCCGCCTGGTTGCGTTTGTACTCGGCGCGGTCCACCTGACTCGCGATCTTCTCCACGAGGGCGAGCGGGGCTCCCGTTCGTCGCGCGGCCGACTCGACGGAGAGATTCCGCTCCACGAGGCTCTCGAGAATCGCGTCGAGGAGCGGGTACGGCGGAAGGGAATCCTGGTCGGTTTGCCCCGGCCTGAGCTCGGCCGAGGGCGCCTTCGTGAGGGACGCCTCCGGGATGAGCGGGCGGCCCGCGCGCGCGTTGAGGTGGCGCGCGAGCGCGTAGACGCGCATCTTCGGAAGATCCGAGATCGGGGCGAGGCCGCCGCACATGTCGCCGTACAGCGTGCAATATCCCACCGCGAGCTCGCTCTTGTTGCCGGTCGTGAGGACGAGAGGCCCTTTCTTGTTCGAGACCGCCATGACGAGAAGGCCGCGGAGGCGCGACTGCACGTTCTCCTCGGTCACGTCCTCCGGCAGGCCCTGGAAGAGCGGCGCGAGCGTCCGCCGCGCGTCCTCGAAGAGCGGACCGATCGGCAGCACGTCGAGGCGGATGTCGAGGTTCCGAGCCAGCGCGCGCGCGTCCGCGACCGAGCCCTCGGAGGAATAGGGCGACGGCATCGCGAGGCCCGTCACATTTCGTTTCCCCAGAGCCTCGACCGCGAGGGCCGCCACGAGCGCGGAGTCGATTCCTCCCGAGAGGCCCAGGACCGCCGTCTTGAACCCGCATTTCGAGGCGTAGTCGCGGATGCCGAGGACGAGCGCGCGCCGAAGCGACTCGAGGGGGTCGCCGTCGGCATCGTCGGCAAGGTCGCGCGCCTGATCTCCCGGGACCGGGACGACGCGCGCGACTCCCCGCCCGTCGCGCACGATGTCGGCGACCACGAAATCCTCCTCGAAGAGCGCCGCGCGCGCGGCGACGCGCCCCCGGCCGTCGAGCACCATCGAGCCGCCGTCGAAGACGAGCTCGTCGTTGCCTCCCACGAGATTCAGATGCGCCACGGGTACCCGGCCGTCGCGCGCGTAACGGGCGAGCATCCGGCGTCTGAGGTGCGGCTTGCCCTCCGAGAAGGGGGATGCGGAGATCGCGACGACGAGCGTTGCCCCGCGCCGGAGCAGCGCTTCGCCCGGGTCGTCGCGATACAGGCGCCTCTCCCGCCAGAAGTCCTTGTCGTTCCAGAGGTCCTCGCACACGGGCAGCCCCAGCCGCTCTCCGCGGAACGGCAGCACGACGCAGCCGTCGCCGGGCTCGAACCAGCGGCCTTCGTCGAAAACGTCGTACGTGGGCAGCAGCGTCTTTTTCGCGAGAACGCGCACACGGCCGCCCTCGAGGAGAGCCGAGACGTTGTGGACGGGTTTGCCCACGCGGCTCCGGTTCGGCGCGATCGTCCCCACGAGGAGCGCCGTCCGCCGCGCGCGGCGCGCGAGGGATGCGAGCGAGCGCGCCGCCTCCCGCGCGAACGACGGGCGCTCGAGGAGATCCCGCGGCGGGTAGCCGCAGATCGCGAGCTCGGGAAACACGGCGAGGTCCGCGTCCGCCTTTTCGGCCCTCGACAGGCCGTCGAGGATCCGCACGGCGTTGCCCGCGAAGTCGCCGACGGTCGTGTCGATCTGGCAGAGCGCGAGGCGCACGGCGCTCCCTACGCGAGGCCGGAGAACTCGGAGGCCTCCACGGGCTCGACCGTGGTGCGCGACATGAGATCCGCGAGCGTCCGGCCGCGGCGATCGAAGGCGGCGACGAGAAGCGGCACGCCGGCGAGCGCGCCGGTCAGGAGGAAGCCGGTGAAGCGCAGGAATGCGGCGGCCAGCGTCGGCGAGCCGCCGTCCTCGGCGCGAATCCTCAGGTCGGCGAGAGCCATGCCCGGCGTCGTGCCCCAGACGAACGGGGCGAGGACGAGGAGCACGAGCGCGGCGAGCAAGAGGAAGGCCGCGAGCGGAAGGAACGCCGGAGGCGGGAAGCGCAGGTCGAGGAGGAGCGCGCCTGAGGCGAGCTCCACGGCGCCGACGAGCGCGAGGATGAGGATATCGGCGAGGCCCGCCGCCACGCGCCTCGCGAACGCCACCGCCCGCGGCCCTTCGGTCTCCTCTCCGACGATCTCGGGCTCGTGGAACACTGGTGGGGCGGGCCCGGGCCGTTCGTGACGGGTGTCCTCCGGCGCCGCCGCGGCCGAAGGCGGCTCTTGTGCCTCGGTGCGCACGGCCGCGCGGCCCTCTTCCGGGGGGCCGAAGGACGTCTCCGAGACGCTCGGAAAGAGCTCGAGCGTCGCGCGCGGCCCGGAGCGCCGCCGGGTCGGATCGGGAGCGAGGGGGTGTTCGGCGAGCGGGTCGCGCGGGGGCTCGGACATCGCGCGTCCGCCCTCAGGGCCTGACGGAGAGGTGCTTGATGAGGATGCGGGAAAGCAGGTCGGTCGCGCCACGCGGGTATTTGCGGGCGAAGCGCAGGAGACGTTGCGCCTCGGCGTCGCCCGGCCGGAGGTCCGTGGCCTCCTTCACGGCGGTCATTGCCTTCGGGATGTTGCCCGCCTGGAAGCTCTGCACGGCGGCGTTGTAGTACGCGTTGACGAGGTACTCCTCGACGTCCTGATTCCTCGGGTCGCCTTTTCGAAGCTCCCAGAGGAGTTTGATCGCGCTGTCGTAGTCGGCCTCGTTGTAGGACTTCGAGGCGTTCCTGAGCGCCTCGACCTGCTCGTGCGCGCGCTGCGCGGCAGCCGCCACCTCCGCGTCCTGGGGACGGGCCTTCACGACGGGATCCAGGTTCTTCAGCGCGTCGATGTAGCGGCTCGAGGACATCGCGGCGAGGCCGGCGACGCGCATCTCGTCGAGGATCGCGGCGCTCGGTGCGGGGGGGCCCGGCGTCGGCGCCGCCGAGGACTTCATCTTCTCGATGCGCACGAGGGCTTCGGTGTGGCGCGGATCCGACTCGGGAAGCTTCGCGAGGACGAAGATCGCCTCGTCGACCTTTCCGGCGTCGAAGAGGGCCTGGGCCTTCTGGAACGCGTCCTCCCCGGGCGCGCGGGGCGTCTTGGGTGCGCCTGGTCCGCCTCCCTTCGACGGGGGAGCGCCCGCGTTCTCCGGCCGCGAGGCCGGCCGGACGCGGAGGAACCAGTAGGTGCCGCCGGCGACGGCCGCGAGCAGGAGGACCGCCGCGCCGAGGAGGACGCGCACGTCGATCCGGCCCCTCCCTCTCCGCGGCGAGGCCGCCTTCTCGGACCCTTCCATCGCGAGCTCGAGGTCTCCCGCCGTCTCCGGGGACCTGCGCCGCACGCCCGAGTCCAGAGAGAAGGAAGGGGGGCCCGGGGCCTCGATCTCGTGTTGCATGAACTCGGAATCGCCAGCGCCGATGCCGGCGCCGGCGGGCGGAGGCCCGGAACGCTCTCCCGGCGGCGCGAGGGCCGCCTCGATCTGGTTGAGGTAGCCGCGTGCCGTGGCGTCGTTCTCGGAGACCGCGAGGACGTCGAGAAACTTGTTGCGCGCGCCCGCGAGGTCGCCGGCCTCGTACTGCGCGACACCCTCGGAAAGCAAGAGGTCGATCTTGCGCGCGGCCTCGGCCTGCGCCTCGCGCGCCGCGTCGATGCGGTGGCTCGCCTCCTCGTTCGAAAGGTCGATGAGGAAGACGCGGCTCCAGAGGTCGATCGCCTCCTGCGTCGAGCCGCGCGAAAGGGCTTCGTCCCCCTGCCTGAGGAACTGCGCGATGCGCGGGTCGACCTGGATGCTGGCCGCGGCCCGGAGCGGAGCCGTCGGGGGCGCGGGCGGGGGCATTTGCGGTGGCGGCCCCGCGGCCGCGGAGGTGAGCGGGGGAGCCGTGGCGGGAGCCGGAATTGCGCCCATTGCGCCAGCGCCGTCGGCGGGCAGGCTCAGGCGAAGGTCGTCGAGACCGCCGCCGAACGGGTCGTCGATCGGCAGGGATGGAGGCGCGGGATCGAAGGTGGCCTCGGAGGGGGGCGCCTCCGGAAGGCCGCTGCCGGCTGCGTCTGCGGCGTCGTCGCCGAACACGAGGTCGTCGAGCCCGGCCGGGGGCGCGGCGGGACGCGGCGGGTCGGCAGGGGTGCCGGGAAAAGCGTCCGGCAGCTTGCGCCCCGGGTCGGGAAGCGCCTCGCCCGCGCTCTCGATTGCGAGGTAGTCGCTGAACTCCTCGACGTTGATCGGCTTGTCCGGCGGGGCACCGCGCAAGAGCTCGAGAAGGCTGCGCGCCGGCGCGAACCGCGGGTCCATCTTGAGCAGGAAGTCACAGCCGAGGAGGGCCTCTTCGTGCTTGCCCTCCTGCGCGAGCTCCAGCGTGTGCCGAAACGTCTGCAGGACCTTTCCCCGCGCTTCGGCGGCGAGCGCGGGGCTCCCCGCGTACGAGTTCATCGTGCCGATGCTAGCAAGAACGGCCCGGGACGGCCCACGGTCGGATACCATTCTGCGCCGGAGGCGCAATGGCCGCTCTGATCGAGTGCATCCCCAACGTGAGCGAGGGGCGCCGTGGGGACGTCGTCGCGGCCCTCGCCCAGGCGGCGGTGAAGGCGGGTCCGGGAGTCGTCCTTCTCGACCGCACGTCGGACGCCGACCACAACCGCTCTGTCCTGACGTTCCTCGGGGAGGGCGAGTCGCTCGTCGCCGCGATGACCGCGCTCGTGGGCGCGGCGCTCGAGTCCATCGACCTCAGGACGCACACGGGCGCCCACCCCCGCATCGGGGCCGTGGACGTGATCCCGTTCGTGCCCGTGCAGGGCGCCACGGCGGCCGACTGCGTGACCCTCGCGAGGGCGCTGGGGAAGACGCTCGCAGAGCGCTACGGACTGCCCGTCTACCTCTACGAGGACGCGGCGTCCGCGCCGGAACGCCAGAACCTCGCGAACATCCGCAAGGGAGAGTTCGAGGGCCTCGCGGCGAAGATGGCGGACCCGGCGTGGGCTCCGGATTTCGGCCCCCGCGCCCCGCACCCGACCGGCGGCGCGACGGTCGTCGGCGCGCGCGCCCCGCTCGTCGCGTACAACATCAATCTCGGCACGGCGGACCTCGCGATCGCCGACCGCATCGCAAAGGCGATCCGCCATCTCTCGGGCGGTTATCGCTTCGTGAAGGCGATGGGGGTGAAGCTCGACGCGCGCGGCCAGGTGCAGGTTTCGATCAACATGACGAACTTCGAGAAGACCCCGCTCCATCGCGTCTTCGAGACCGTGAAGGCCGAGGCCGAGCGCCACGGCGTCGCGGTCGTCGGGTCCGAGATCGTGGGCCTCGTTCCCCAGGCTGCGCTCCTCGCGGCGGCCAGCCACTACCTGAGGCTCGAGGCCGACCCCGGTCCCCAGGTGCTCGAGAACAAGCTCCTCGAAAGGCTCTCGTGAAGAGCCCGCGTCTCGCCCTCGTGCCGGCGCTTCTCGGCGCCGCGGCGCTCGCTCTTTCGGCGGCGCGTTCCGAGCCTTCGGCCGATTTCCGCGCGGCGCTCGAGGGTCTCGTCCGCGCGGCCCGCGAGACGAACGGCGCTTACGACACGATCCGCGGCCTCACGGACACCGTCGGTTCGCGGCTCTCGGGGTCGGCGGGCGATGCGCGCGCGGTCGCGTGGGCCGAGGCCGCGCTGAAGGCGCGGGGCTTCACGAACGTGCGCGCCGAGGCCGTGACCGTGCCTCACTGGGAGCGCGGCGAGGAGAGCGGCGAGATCATCTCACCGGCGCCCTTCCGCCTGTCCCTCTGCGCGCTCGGCGGCAGCGTGGCGACGCCCGCGGGCGGGACCGAGGCGGAGGTCGTCGAGGCGCAGTCGCTCGAGGCCGTCGACGCGCTCGGAGACAAGGCGAAGGGTCGGATCGTGCTCGTCTGGAAGGTCATGGAACGCCGCCCTGACGGCTCGGGATACGGGGCGACGGTTCCGATCCGCGGGGGCGCGGCCTCGCGGGCGGCGAAAATCGGCGCCGTGGGCGTCCTCATCCGCTCGGTGGGCACGTCGAACGCCCGGCTCCCTCACACCGGCGCGCTGCGCTACGACGAGGGGGCTCCGAAGATCCCCGCCGCCGCGCTCGCGAACCCGGACGCCGATCTCCTTCACCGGCTCCTCGAAGGCGGGAAGAGCGTCCGGGTCCGGTTCTCGCTCGGTGCCCGGACGCTTCCCGACGCCACCTCGTCGAATGTCCTCGGCGAGATCCCCGGCCGCGAGAGGCCGGAGGAGATCGTCGTCCTCGGCGGCCACCTCGACTCGTGGGACCTCGGGCAGGGCGCGGTCGACGACGCGGCGGGCCTCGGCATCGTGATCGAGGCGGCGCGCCTCGTCGGGCAGCTCCCGAGGCGGCCGCGCCGGACGCTCCGCGTCGTCGCATTCGCGAACGAGGAGAACGGCCTCGCCGGCGCGCGTGCGTACGCCGTGGCGCACGCCTCCGAGCTTCCGCGCCACGCCGCCGCGATCGAGTCCGACAGCGGCGCCGGGCGCGTGTCCGGATTCGGGTGGACGGCGGGCCCTTCGGCGGAGCGGTACCTCGCGAGCGTCGCGGCGATCCTGAAGCCGTTCGGCCTCGGGGACGTGAAGAAGGGCGGCGGGGGCGCGGACGTGGGCGCCCTGCGCGCCGCCGGCGTGCCGCTCTTCTCGCCAATCCAGGACGTGTCGCGGTATTTCGACCTCCACCACTCCGCCGACGACACGTTCGACAAGATCGACCGCGAGGAGCTGAACACCGGGGTCGCCGAGGTGGCGGCGCTCGCCTACGCGCTCGCCGAGTCCGAGGCGCCGCTGGAGCGCATCCCGGAGGCCGAGCGCGCCGTGCGCCGCGAGCGCTGAGGGTTCGCCAACCGTCGTTTGGGCCGGATGCCGTTCGGCTCAGCGGGATTGATGATCGAACTGGGAAATTTTCCGCCGCTTTAGGCCGCTGAGAACAAAGAGTCAGGACTGTCGGGGCAGGCCGAACCCGTCACGTACCCATCGCACGTTCTTCCCACTTCGGGACGTTCACGCCCTTCACGAGGAGCCACAAACAGAATGACAATTCGCCGATAAATGCAGGGATCAGTATGGCGGGGAACATCGCATGCGCGACTGTGGGAGCGAGGAGCAGCGCGAAGCTATTCGTTAGGTAGCACACGCCGGCAATTTGCATCAGGACTCCGATTGCCCTTGGCAGATAGCCCGATCTCCGAATCAAATACCCGAACACGAGGATCGCGCAGCCGAAGAAGATGAGACCAATGCCGAAGCCGTATCCATCCGCCTTGATGAACAGGTACATGAGCGCGTGGAGCTGACGTGGATCAAATGCCTTAAGGTAGTCCGCGCTCCCCAAGAGAAACAACGCCGCCAGAAGATTCACCTTGAAGGCTACCAACGCAGCGGTCTGTACCAGGTTGAACAGCACCCCAAGCAACGCAAGCGTCTCTTGGACCGGCCTGAGCAAGATGTAGAAGATCAGCATCAGAGGGACGTCGCACACGTGCATGATCAAGTCGCCCGCAACGCCCATGCGCCACAGCAACTGAGACGGCATGATATTCGCGGCGGTGCCTGTCGCGTCGCCCGACACGACGAGCTTGTCTCTGACGAACATCTCACCGAAAAGTCCCGTAACGATGATCATCAGATACAGCAACCCGCCGATCCGTGCGAGCGTCTGTGGCGATACTTCGGTCTGCTTTGCCATCTCTGCTCCCTTCTCCCCGTGACATCTTAGGACCAGCTCGGCTTCACTTCGCGTAGCCCGTCGCCCTCCCACGTCAGCAGCCGGGCCACCTCGACGTCCGAGCTCTAGCCCAGGCTTGAACCATCGGCTCGATTCCCCGAGTGGATGGCTCAAAGCGGTGGTTCGGGACTACCGGGCGCTGGAGACCGGACGGCGCCGGGCGAACCGTCTCGGGCTAACTGTCGCGGGTGAGGACTCTACGGCTCCGTCCGGAGCGGCTGCTTTCGGTGCTGGTTCGACGAACAACCTGAAGAGCCGTCACGAAGGTAAGCCAACCGATCAGGGGGGTCGCGGCGTGTGCTCTGAGCCAGCGAACGATGACGTAACCGGTGCTCTGCGCGTCAACGGGCATCGCAATTCCCATTGCGGCCCTACAGATTCGGCTATCGCGGGTCGAGTTTCCCTACTCCCCGTCCAGCCCGAGCGCTTTCATCTTGCGGTGGAGGGTGGTGCGGTCGAGGCCCAGGCGCTCGGCCGCGCGCGAGACGTTGCCCTTCGTGTCCGCGAGGACACGCGAGAGGTAGCGTTTCTCGAACGCCTCGCGCGCCTCGGCGAGCGTCGCGAACGCCGAAGCCTCGTCCGAAACCGTGTGGGACGGGGCGCGCGCCGCGGCCGGGGCGTCCTCCGGCGGGAGATCGGCTGCGCGCACGACGGGGCCGGGCGTCATCAGGAGAACGCGTTCGACGAGGTTCTGCAACTCGCGCACGTTGCCGGGCCAGCGCCTCTTCGCGAGGACCTCGAGCGCCTCCTTCTCGAGCGACTTGGGGCGCCGCCCGCGCCGGCGCGCGAGGCTCTCGGCGAAGTGGGCGACGAGGAGGGGCACGTCCTCCGGCCGTTCGGACAGGGGTGGCACGTGCAGCGGGACGACGGCGAGTCGGAAGTAGAGATCCTCGCGAAATGTTCCGGCGCGGATCATCGCGGGCAGGTCGCGGTTCGTGGCGGCGACGATGCGCACGTCGGTCGCGAACGCCTTGGCGCCGCCGACGCGCGTGATGCGCCCGTCCTGAATGGCGCGCAGGATCTTGGACTGCGTGCGCGGCGACATGTCGCCGATCTCGTCGAGGAACAGCGTGCCCGAGTCGGCCTGTTCCCACTTGCCCTTGCGGTCCTCGACGGCGCCCGTGAACGAGCCCTTCATGTGCCCAAAGAGCTCGCTCTCGATGAGCTCTTCCGGAATCGCCGCCCCGTTGACCTCGACGAACGGCCCCTGAGAGCGCGGCGAGGCGCGGTGCAGCGCGCGCGCGACCAGCTCCTTGCCCACGCCGCTTTCGCCCGTGATGAGGACGCGCGCCTCCGAGGCTCCGGCGCGCCGGATCTCGTCGAGAAGGCGCGTCATCGCCGGGCCGGTGCCAAGGAGGGTCTCTCGCGCCGCGTCCTCGCCCGTGCGGCTCATGAGCTCGCGCCTCAGGTCGTCGCGCTCGCGCGCGAGGCGGCGCCGCTCGAGCGCCTTGTCGAGCGTCAGGAGAACGCGCTCGAGCGACAGGGGCTTCTCGAGGAAGTCGTCCGCACCGCGCTTGACGGCCTGGACCGCCGTCTCAACGGTGCCGTGCCCCGAGATCATGACGACGGGCGTCTCCAGGCCCGCGGCGCGCAGCCGGTCGAGCACCAGGAGGCCGTCGAGGTCCGGCAGCCAGACGTCGAGAAAGATCGCCTCGGGCCGCTGCCCCTCCTCGTCGAGGGCGCGCGCGAGCGCCTCCTGGCCGAGGCCGACGGCGTCGACGGTGTAACCCTCGTCACCGAGGATCTGCGAGAGCGTCTTGCGAATGCCCGGCTCGTCGTCGCAGATGAGGACGCGCGGCCCGTCGGTCATGCGGCTCTCATGCACATGCGGCGCTCATGCGGCCGGCCATTCGAGGAGGAAGCGGCATCCGTGCGGGACATTGTCCTCCACCCGCACGCGCCCCGCGTGCTCGGCGGCGATGCGCGCGACGATCGCGAGGCCGAGACCCGAGCCCCGCGCCTTCGTCGAGTAGGCGGGGTCGAACACGCGCTCGCGTTCCGCCTCGGGAATGCCCGGTCCGTCGTCCTCGACGGCGATCCTCGCGCGCCCGTCCGCCACGTGCGCCGCGATCCGCACGCGGCCGCCGCCGGGAGTCGCCGCGACGGCGTTGTCCACGAGATTGATGAGGGCCCTCTTCACCTGCTCGGCGTCCGCGTTGACGAGCGGAAGGGCCTCGGGAACCTCGGCTGACACCGTCACGCCGCGCTTCACGTCCGCATACAGCTTCGTCACCTGCTGGACGACCGCGCCGAGGTCCGTCGGGACGAGGTCCGCGGCCGGCAGGCGGGCGAAGCGCCCGAACGTGTCGACGAGCGAGGCGAGCGTCGTGACCTCCTCGATGATCGTGGAGGAGCCCTCGCGCACGACCTCGGCGAGACTGCCGGGATCGGCGTCTTTGCCCAGGGCGCGCCGCCGCATGCGCTCGGCCGCGAGGCGGATCGGCGTGAGCGGGTTCTTGATCTCGTGCGCCATGCGGCGCGCCGCTTCCTCCCATGCCGTGGCGCGCTCGGCCGCGACGAGGGCGGTCGTGTCCTCGAGCGTCACGACCCAGGCTCCCACGTCCGCTGGGCCGGCGGGGATCCGCGTCACGCGGGCCTCGAGCACGCGGAGGCCGATCTTCAGCGTCGCCTCGCGCGGGGCGGCCGGTGTACGCGCGCGGGCGAGGAACTCGGCCAGCGGCGCGAGGGCCGGAGGCGCGAGGAGGTCCTGCGCGCAAGGGAAGTGCGCGTCTCCCTCGCGCCCGAGCAGGCGGCGCGCCGTCTCGTTGAGGAAGAGCAGCGTGTCGTCGTCGCCGAACGCGACGACGCCCGCGTCGAGCCGCGCGAGGATCGTGCGCACGCGGCGGCGCTCCTCGTCGACGCGCTGGTTCGTGGCGGCCATTTCGGCGTTCGCCTCGACGAGCTCGGCCCGGCTCTTGCGCAGCTCGGACGTCATGGCGTTGAACGCGCGCGAAAGCGCCGCGATCTCGTCGCCGCCCTCGACCTCGACCAGCGCGTCGAAGTCGCCCGCCCCGACGCGCCGCGCCGAGGAGGCGAGCGCCGCGATGGGGCGCGTCACGCGCCGCGCGAAAAGGAGCCCGACCCACACGGCCGCCAGGAGGACGAGCAGGGCGAGAAGGAGGAAGAAGAGCACCTGCACGGCTTCGAGCTGGGCGCGCTCGGCCTTCAGCATCGCGTAGGCCGACGTTGCGAGGGAGAGCTGGCGCAGCGGCTCGGCCTCGGCGGGCGGGTCGAACGTGCCGACGACGAGAAAGCCGGCGGGGGTGGAGACGACCGTGCGGCCGGCCTGCCCGCCGTCGCGCGTGGGCACGAGACGCCGCGAAAGGCCGCGCGCCTTCGCGTCCTCCAGCCATTCGGCGCCGGGCTCGTTCACGTCGCGCAGCGGCCATCGCGCGGCGCTGACCGCCACGGGGGGCAGGAGAGGGCGTCTCCACTCGATGAGGTCCACTCCCGATTCCTCGCGCGCCGCCGACAGGAGGGGAAGGAGGCCGCTGTCGAGGGCCGCGGCGAGCCGGGGGCCGAGGCGCTCGGCGGTGCGGCGCTCGAGCGCCGCGGCACGCGAGCGGACGAGGTCCGCGACCTCCCGCCCGGCGCGCACGGTCTCCTCGACGGGCGGCGCGAACCAGCGTTCGACGCTCTTCTGCAGGAGGCCGGTCGTGGGGAGAACCAGGAGCGTGATCGGGAGAAGGGCGAGGCCCACGTACGACGCGACGACGCGGACGCGGAAGCGGGAGCCGAAGACGCCGCGGCGCGCCTCGAGGACGAGCTTCGCCGTGCTCCTGACGAGCACGAAGACGAGCGCGAGGATGAGGACGACGACGATGTAGAACAGGACGAACAGAAGAACGCGGTTCGTCGCGGCGACGGGCGTGAGGTCTCGCGTGCGCAGGACGAGCGCGTAGCCGCCCGCGAGCGCCGCGCCGAGGGCGAGAGCGATCGCGACGAGAATCCGGTTGTCCCGCGCCCAGCGGCGTCCCGGCGCCACGGGCGGAGACGAGTCGTTCAGCGCGCGCCGCTCGCCGTCCACTCGAAGATCCCCGACCGCACCCAGGCGGTCTCGGCGCTCGTCGGGACCACCCCGAGGGCCACGCCGCTTCCGTAGAGGCAGCGCACGCGGACCAGGAGCCTCTTGCCGATCAAGTGGTCCCCCATGGTGAACGACGGCAGTGCCGGCACCTGCGCGAGTGCGGCGGCGGCCTCGTCGCGCGTCGGCACGACCTTCGTGTCGAGCAGGCGCGCGTCGAGGCGGCGCTCGACCGCGTAGTCGGACGTCACGGGCCGGTAGGTGGCGGTCACCGCGTAGCGCCTTTCGTCCTTGAGGCCGTCGAACCAGAGATTGCGGAACACGAAGAGGCGCAGCTCCCACGCGACGGTCGTGGGAAGCCCCGAGGCGAGGCGCTGCAGGACGTCTTCGGGCAGGGCGGGCGACAGGCGCGTCTTGACGCAAAGGTCGCGCCCGGCGACCCAGGTCGACACGCCCCGAATTTCCGGTCCGTCGCTTTCGACGAAGCCTCGGGCCGCGGTCGCTCCGGCGAGAAGGACGGCCGCGAGGAGGAGGACGTGCTTGAGCACCCCCCGACTTTAGCGGGTTGGCGGAAGGAGCTCCACGAGGCGGCGGTGAATCTCCGAGGCCTCGAGCCGATGGCCCTCCGCGTTCGGATGAACGGAGTCCTGGAAAAGCGCGCCTCTGGCGTCGCGAAACGGGCCGCTCTCGTGCAGGTCGAGAAAGGGGATCCCGCGCTTTTCGAGGAAGATCCGCGCCGCGCGCACGAGATTTCCGTAAAGCGCGGGATCCGCCCGCACACCGATTTTCCGGAAGGCTTCGAGGGCCTGCCGCTCCGCCTCGGGGGGCGTCGCGCGGCTCTCCACCCACGGCTGGAAAACGACGAGAAACCGCGCGCTCCGGGATGCGGCCGCGCGCGAGAGGCGTTCGAGGTTCTCCGCGTACGCCGACGTGATCCGCTTCACGAGCTCGTCGAAGGGAACGTCGTTTCCTCCCGTTCGGCTCTCGGGAACGCCGGCGAGGGTGTAGAGGCGCAGCCGTTCCTCCACGAGGTGGAAGACGTCCCAGTTGTGGCCGAACGAGAGACCCGCCACCGGGAATCGCGTCGCGGCGAGGAGGGGGACGTAGAGGTCGTTCCAACCGTCGAGGGCGACCACGGCGGCCGGCGCCACGGTGTCGCCCCGGTGAACGAATTCCGCCAGCTCCTGGCCCGAGAGATATCCCACGACGGCCGCATTGACGACCTGCCATCGGGGCTCGAGCGCGGCCAGACGTGCCGTGAAAACGTCGGCGTCGGAGGCGAGTCCGAAGCCGAAGGCCGCCGAACCTCCGACGCAGAGCACGCGCGGCCGCGGATCCGTCTCGTCGAAGCCCCCGCGGAACCCGTGTCGGTCGATGCGGAAACGCCTCGTCTCCTGGCCCGGGGCGTTCCGGTAGAGAGAATAGGGGTCGAGGGCGAGCCGGAGGCTTCCGTCCTTTTCCGAGAGCCTGTGCCCGAGATGATCCACGAAGACGAGCGAGTACTCGCCGCTGTCCGTGAACACGGGATCGGCGTGCCGCTTCAGGATCGCGCGGCCCGCGAGCCAGGCGAGAACGGCGCACAGGGCCGTCGTCCCCCCGAGGAGAAGCCACGCCCCGCGGGGGGAGCGCGCGGACGCAGCGGCGGCCGCCGGGCCTTCCTTCGCCGCCCCCGGGCCGCGGCGCAGCACGAACACGGCTGCCGCGTGAAGGAGGCCCGCGAGGAATCCTCCGGCGAGGGCCGCGAGCAGGTGGACGCGTCGCCTCTCGTCGCTTCGCAGCGGCCGGATGTCGTCGACCTGAAAGCCGCCTGACGCCGCGGCGACGTGGAAACGCAGCGCGTCCGGGTCGCGCCGAAACCCGTCGAGGCCCTCCGCGGCGTGCCATCCGCCGAACCCGTGCGTCGCATCCCACGTGTGAAGCGTTGCGACGCCCGTCTCGAGCGCGATCGTTCGGACGGCGACGTTCATGCCGGCGGCGTCGGACGGCCGGATCTGAAGCGAGTCCACCTCGACGGGGATCTCCACGAGAACGGTATTCCGCCCGGGTGCGACGCGGAAGCCGACCGAGTCGCCGGGGTGGAACGACCGGATCCCGGCAGTCCACCAGATCTCCCCGGTCTCTGTCCGGGCCAGGTCCGACTCGAGGTCGAGACGCAGGATGAGAACGCCGCGTTGCTGAAGGACGAGGTAGAAGAGCGCCGTGCAGAGCGCCCCCGCCCAGAGGAAGACGGCGAAAGCGAAGAGCGGGGTGCGGCGCACCCCCCGACTCTAGCGGTTTGGCGGACTTGCGGTCAGGCCCTGGCGCCCGAGACGGCGGGGCGCGCCCCCGGCGCGAGCCAAGGCGAGTCGCAAGGCGCGAACGCGGCGAGGCTCTCCTCGCGCAGGAGTCGCGCGAGAGCCGCGTGCATCGCGTGGCCGGCCTTGTGGGCGACGACGTGACCGAGCACGGGCCGTCCGACGAGGGCGAGGTCGCCGAGGAGGTCGAGCGCCTTGTGGCGCACGAACTCGTCCGCGAAGCGCAGGTCGCCGTTCTCGACGCGGTCGTCGCCCACGACGATGCAGTTGTCCTCCCGGGCGCCGCGGGCGAGGCCGTGGGCCTTGAGCGTCTCGTACTCGGCGAGGAACCCGAACGTGCGGGCCGGCGCGAGGTGCGCGGCATACGACTCGGGCGTGAGCACCACGGTGATCGACTGCCGTCCGACAGCGGGGTTCGGGAAGTCGATCGAGTAGGTCACGCGCAGGTCGTGCGCGGGGCGAATCTCCAGCTTCTTGCCATCCGGACCGTGAAGGGCGTGAACGCGCGACGGAGCGAACGGCACGGCGTACGCGCTCTGAGCGGCGAGGCCCGCGGTTTCGAAGGCGTCGAGCCAGGGCAGAGCGCTGCCGTCCAGGATGGGCACTTCGGGACCGTCGAGCTCCACGAGGACGTTGTCGAGGCCCGCGCCCACGGCCGCGGACAGGAGATGCTCCACTGTGCTCACGTCGCGGCCGCGCTCGCCGAGCGAGGTCGCGTGATCGAAGCGCCCGGCCTCCTCGGCGACGGCCGGGACGAACGCGTCGACGTCGGACCTGTAGAAGACGATCCCCTGGCCCGCGCCAAACGGGTGCAGGGCCACGCGGACGTGGCGGCCCGTGTGCAGCCCGATACCGGACAGCCCGACGCGACGGGCTACTGTGTTCTGCGCGCGCATTCGACCGGCGAAGTGCACGCTGGATGCCACGGCGCAAGCCCCCTTTTCCCTGCGTTTTAGCGGAATTCTGCCCTCGGGTGGAGATCCTGCGTGTGGCAAACGCCCCACACCTGCGGCTTTTCGGCCACACAACCCCGTCCTGCCCCGTTTCGTCCGGAATCGCGGCTGCTATCCTCTTCCAACCCGGAGGCTGTCGTGCTCGCCCCTGCCGAGGAGAAGTACTATCGGGACTTTCTCGCCGTGCTCAGCCAGAGGTGGCAGCCGGCGAAGGCGGCGTTCTACGCGCTGGATTCGGCGAGTTCCACGTTCCGCCTGAAGGCGCAGTTCGGCTTCAGCCGCACCGACCACCTCACGGAATGGCTCGGTCGAAACGACGCCCTCGTCAATCACCTCTACGAGCACCGCGAGCCGACCTATTTCAACAGCGTGGCCCACGCGGGGAAGCTGGCGGACCTGATGATGCAGGCGACGTCGACGCGCATGCTCCTCGCTCCGCTCTACCTCGAGGGGCGGGCCATGGGAATCGTCGACGCGCGCGACAAGGCCGATCGCCGGGCCTTTACTCAAGAGGACGTCCTCGAGATCACCGACCTCCTTCGCCGCTTCGTGATCGAGCTGCGCCGCATCGCGGACCTGCGGGGCGGAGAAGGCGGGACGCTCCCCAGACCGGCGGTGCAGGTCGAACGTCCGCTCGACTGGCTGGCGGGCACGGCGGCGCCTCCTCCTCCTCTCCAGCGCCCGTCGGGCTCCCCGGGGGCGAAGCTCGGCACGTCGGGCGTTTTCCGAAGGCCGGCCGCGCCGCCTCCCGAGTCCGAACCCGATCCCTCTGCGAGCAACGTGGCGCGGACGATCCGTCTCGTCGAGGAGACGCTCACGCGCGGCCCCGCTCCGAAGGTCGCCGTGCCGGCGGGCGGGGGTCTCTCGCCGCGCGAAGCGGAGTTCATCGTCCTTTACCTTCCCACGTGCCTCAGCTATCAGGAAGTCGAGGTGGCCGCCGTGTCCTCCTTCGTGCCCGGTGGAGGCACGGTCACGATCGCGGCGCGGCGCCCGCTCGATCCCGACATCGAACCCGCGCTCCTCGAGAACCTCGAGAAGATCTTCGCGAAAACGGCCGTCGCGTTCCCGTTCACGTCCGATCCCTCCTGGCGCAGTCTCGGCGCGCCGGGCGCCGAGGCGTCCGCGGTGCGGCGGTCCGAGATCGGCTCCATCCAGTCGAGCGTGCTCGACAGCTCGGCGGAGGGTGTCGTCCTTTTCTCTCTCCTGTTCCGCCACGGCCTGACCGCCGACGTCCGCGAGGCGCTCCGCTCGGCGCACGTGTTCCTGAGGAACGTCCTCGCCGGCACCCGCAGCGAGGCGCGCTACAGCGAGGCGTACCGAGGTCTCATCAACAAGCTTCTCGAGCCGGGCCTCCAGAAACGAGCCGCCCTGAAGGCGCACTCCTTCAACGTGGGCCGGATGGCCCGCAAGCTCGCCGCAAGGCTCGGCGTCACGCCGGCGGAGGTCGAGCAGGTCACGGTCGCCGGCCTCCTGCACGACGTCGGCATGCGCGAGCTCAACTACGACGCTCTCTACGTCAAGCGCAGCCTGACCGACGAGGAGATGGCCCTCGTGCGCCAGCATCCCCGCGTGGGCGCGTTTCTCGTCGAGGACATCGCCTGGCCGTACCCCGTCGCGCCGCTCATCCGACATCACCACGAAAGGTGGGACGGCGGCGGCTATCCCGACGGCCTCAAGGGCGACGAGATTCCATTCGGGTCGCGCATCATCCACCTGTGCGAGGCGTTCGACGCGCTGACGTCTCCGACCTCGTACCGCGCGGTCCTCTCGGACTATCAGGCCATCGAGATCCTGCACTCGAAGGCGGGAACGCAATTCGACCCCGTGATCACGCCGGAGCTCAAGCGGATGATCGACGACGAGGCGGGCTGAGCCGGGACGCCGTGTGAAATCCCGCATCGAGAGACAGGACGAGAAGGCGGCGGCGCGCGCGGCCCGAAAGAACGCCGGCGACCGTCCCATCGCGTCGAACCGGCGCGCGTTCCACGAGTACAACATCGAGGAGAAGCTCGAGGCCGGGGTCTCGCTGACGGGGCCCGAGGTGAAATCCCTGCGCGAGGGCCAGGCCAGCCTCCAGGACGGCTACGTGGCGGTGACCGGCGGCGAGGCCTGGCTGTGGAACGTCCACATTCCGCCCTACGGGGCGGCCAGCACGAACAACGTCGACGCGAAACGCAGCCGCAGGCTCCTCCTCCACAAACGCGAGATCGTGCGCCTCGCGTCGAAGATACAGCGGTCGGGCGCCACGTGCGTGCCCCTCACGCTCTACTTCAAGGGCCCGCGCGTCAAGGTCGAGATCGCGCTCGTGACCGGCAAGAAGCTGCGCGACAAGCGCGAGACGATCCGCCGGCGCGAGGCTGACCGCGAGGCCCGAGCCGAGATGAAGTCCGCGCGGCGGCGCTGAGGGAGCCCTGCTACGGCCAGTAATGTCTCTTGTTCTCGCGGTAGTACGCGAGCGTGCGCGCCAGGCCCTCCGGGAGCGGCGTCTTCGGCCGCCACCCTAGAAGCCGCCTGATCTTCGTGATGTCCGAGACGAAGTCCCCCGGCTCCTGTGCCTTGCGCTCGGGCGAGAAGGGCGCGAATTCCCACGGCGCGCCCGTCAGCCGGGTGAGCTCCTCGGCCAGCTCGCGGAAGTTCGTGACGCGGTCGCTCCCCACGTTCAGGATCTCGCCGCGCGCCGCGTCGCTCACGGCGCTCGTGAGGATCGCCTCGATGCAGTCGTCGACGTAGAGAAAATCGCGCTTGATCGTGCCGTCGCCGAAGACCTTCATCGGCCCGCCGTCGAGCGCCATGCGCACGAACCAGTTCACGACGCCGTGGCGCGAGTGGCGCATCTGCGCGCGGGGCCCGTAGACGTTCGTTATGCGCAGCAGGGCGGACGCGATGCCGTGGACCTCGTCGTACACCTCGATGATCTTCTCGGCCGTGAGATTCGAGATCTCGTAGATGCCCTTCGGATGGGTGGGCGCCGTCTCGCTGACCGGCAGCGAGCCCGCGGGGCCGTACTCGCCGCGCGTCCCGGAGTGCACGACGCGCGCGCGCGGGTTGTGATGCTTCAGGGCCTCCATGAGGACGGCCGTTCCCTTGATGTTGATGTCGATGTCGGGAAACGGGTCGGTCAGGCTCAGGATGTGGTCCACCTGGCCGGCGAGGTGGAAGACGAAGTCCTGTCCGTCCACGACGTACTTCATCGCGTTCGGGTCGCGGATGTCGCATACGTTCAAGCGCACGCGGCCGCGCACGGGCTCGATGTTGAAGAGGTTTCCGCCGAAGCCCGGAAGAAGCGCATCGACGATCGTCACCTCGGCGCCCCTCTCGACGAGCGCGATCGCAAGGTTGCTTCCGATGAAGCCCAGGCCGCCGGTGACGAGGGCGCGGGCGCCGGCGAAGCCTGTGCGGTCGGGTGCGGGCGGCACGCCGGGGATATTACCGGGCGGCCCTGCCCGCCCCGCGCGCCCTCACCAGCGGCGGCCGGCGAGACCCCGCAAGGTCTGCAGGAGCTTCCAACCGCGCGAGCCGCGCACGGCCGCGAGCTCTTTCGTCAGCTTCTCGATCTCCCGCGCGGCCGCGCCGGCGCCCGGCGGAGACGAGAGGGCGAGCGGGCGCAGGCGGGAAGGCCGCGCGATCCTTCCCGCGGGCACTTCGCGCGCGGCGTCGAGCGGCCGCGCGGCGATCGCGGTGAAGTCGCTCGCGAGGACCCCGGAGTCGATGAGGAGCGCCTCGGCCGCGGCGAGGACCCTAACGAGCGCGGCGTCCTTCTCGTCGTGCGGATCGAAATTGTGGATGATGTGCTCGAGGAGAAGGTTGAGAATCGTCCCGCCGTAGTCGGCGCGCACGACGATCTCGAAGAGGCGCTCGACCTCGGGGAGGATGAGATCCGATCGGATCGCCTCGGACGGGTCGGCGACGTTCCAGTGCTCGACCGGCATCCGCACGTACTCCGTCTTCGGGAAACCCGTCGTCGCGTCTTTCCGGTAAGGCTCCGGGAGCGCCGCCAGAAGCGTGCGCACGGCTTCGAGCTGCGTCTCGGGGAACTGGAACTGCCGCGCCCCCACGAATTCATTGAGGAGCAGGAAGCCGCCGGGCCTTAGCGCGCGTCTCACGGCCTCGAGCGCCGCCCGGATCTCCCGCACGTGGTGGAGCGCCATGTTCATCATCACGACGTCGAACGCTCGGGCGTCGAGCGAGAAGCGGTCGACATCGATCGTGTCGAACGAGAGGTTCGTGACGCCGGCCTCCGCGGCGGCGCGCCGCGCGAGATCGAGCGAGGCCCGCGACGCGTCGAACGCGGCGAGCGAGCCGCACAGGCCGAGCTTCGCGGCCTTGATCTCCTCGCCGGCGGCCCCGCAGCCGAGGCTCGCCCAGCGGCCGCCTTTCGGGATGCCGGCCCGCGCCATCATGCCCTCGATCCAGTTCGTGTGCGGCGCGCCGGTGACGCGCGCCTGGAAGATCTCCCCGAACACGAATGGCGAATCGAGCCAGCCTTGCCGGTGGTCGATCGCACGGGCCGTCGCCGTCTCGTTCCACCGCGCCACGACGCGGGCATCCGCAACGGACGTGGACGGACGCGCGCCGCCGCCTCTTGCCGGTTCGGGATCGCTCACGCAAGAGCGAGTTTAGCCAATGCGCGCCCTTCGGGCGGCTTCGACGCAAACTGACGTAGATTGGCCGGATGCCGGTACCGGGAGAGTCGGCGCGCCGCCCCGGGGTGCGGGCGGCGCTGGTCTTCGCGGTGGCGTTCCTCGTCTTCAACGCCAACCTCCGCTATGTCGCGAGCTTCGACAGCCTCGCCTCGAGCCTGCTGCCGTTCCGGATGCTCGGCGGCCACGGACTGACGCTCGAGGAGCCGAAGGGACTCCCGCCCGCGGTCGCGTATTCGATCGTGCGCTCGCGGACGGGCGCCTGGGTCTCCTTCTACCCCGTCGTGACGCCGCTTCTCGTCACGCCTCTCTACGTACCGGCGGCGGCCTGGGTCGCGCGGGGCGGCCAGCTCGAAACGGCGCGCATCCTGATGGAGAAGCTCGCCGCCTCCGCCGTGGCGGCGGGCTCGGCCGCCCTTCTCTTCCTCGTGCTCCTGCGGCTGACGCGGCCTCTCCTCGCGCTCCTTTTGACTTCTGCATACGCCTTCGGGACCTCGACGTGGACGATCTCGAGCCAGGCGCTCTGGCAGCACGGCACGGGGGAGCTCCTCTTGGCGGCGTGTCTCCTCCTCCTCGCGCGCGGCGTGAGCTCGCCGGGCGGCCTCGCGCTCTTCGGTTTCGCCGGGGGCCTCCTCGCGGCGAACCGCCCGACCGATGTTCTGTTCTTCCTCCCGCTCGCCTTCCTCGTCCTGCGGCGCCACGGGAGGCGCGCCTGGCCCTTCTTCGCGGTGAGCCTCGCGCTCGGCGCGCTCGCCATCGGCTGGAACCTCGTGCACTTCGACAGTCTTCTCGGCGGGTACGGCACCTACGTGAGTCCGGACGGAAGGCTCGTCGGGCGCAACCGGACGGGCTTTGCCGCGCTGGGCGGTCTCGCCGGGCTCCTCTTCAGCAACCGGGGCCTCTTTTTCTTTTCGCCGTTCGCCCTGCTCGTCGCCCTCCTGCCGTGGCGCGGCCCCGAACGCCTGCCGGGCACGAGGCTTCTTCTCCTCGGGTATCTCGCGTCCCTCTACGTGCACGGACAGTTGTTCGCTTTCGACTGGGCGGGCGGTTACTGCTATGGGCCGCGGTACTCGATCCACGGGCTTCCCGTCCTCGTCGCGGCGCTCGCCGTTCCGCTCGAGCGCGCCTCCCGCCGCCTCGCGGGCCGGCTCTTCGTCTCCCTCGCGATCGCCGTCGCGGTCCTTTTCCAGGTCGCCGGCGCGTTTTTCTATCCGCGCGGAGACAGCGGGAACTGGGGCTACGGGCTCTTCACGCTGCGGCGCTCCCCGCCGGCGCTCGCTCTCGCAGCGGGGCCGGCTCCGCCCGACTTCCTCGGCCTCCTCGTGCCGCGGCTCGCGACGCGCGAGCCGCTCGGGGAACGCGCCACGGCCGTGCGCTACGCGTGGGAGGAGGTGCCGCCGGCGCGTTGGGCGCCGGGCGAGAGGCGCCGCCTCGCCGTCCGTGTCACGAACGCGGGAAACGACTCGTGGAAGGGGCTCGGCGGCTTCATGAACGCGGGCGGCGTGCGCCTTCTCGTGAGGTGGCGGCGCGGCGGGCTCGACGGGCCGATTCTCCTGGAGGAGACCCGCTGGGCCTTCCTGCGCCTGAAGGCCGGTCGCACGGCCCGCCTCGAGATCGAGGCGGGGGCCCCGGCTGACGAAGGACCCGTCACGCTCGCCGTCGAGCTGACGCAGGTGCAGGTGGGCCCGTTCTCGGAGCGCGGACACCCGCCGCTCGCCGCGAGCGCTACGATCGCACGGCCCGAGGACGGCCTCTCGTGGTCGATCGAAGGTCCGCCAACAGTCGCTTCGGGCGGCGCGGCGCGCTTCTCTATCGCGGTTCGGGGAGGGGCGCTGGAGCCAGCGACACTTTCCTGGCGATGGCGCCGGCCGGGCGGCCCCGTCGTGACGACGGGCGGGGGCGTGCCCCTCGTGAAAGCGCCGGACGGGGCGCTTCGGGCCTACGTGACTGTCGAGGCGCGAGTCGTGGGGGGCGGTTACCTTCTCGAGTTCCGCCTCGACGACCCGTCGCGTCCTAGGGAGGGTTTTCGGGCGGCTGTTCCCCGACCGATCGCCGTTCGCTGACGGCACCGGCGAGGATCTGCGCTGTCCGCCAATTGACCACCAAATTTTGACAGCGCGCGGCGGCCCGAGGCAGCATGTTTCGTCGGGCGTGCGAGTCGCCGGGGAGACACATTCTCAATAACCCGCTGGGAACGTGGGATTTAGGTGTTGCCGATCACTTCCGGGCGAAGAACCCGCTTTCGGTCGCGCGGCACGGGTGCGGCAAGGATCGTGAATATGGGCCCGTCTTCTCCCATCCGGCGTACGGCGAAGCGTGTGACTCTCGCGCTGACTTGCGCCCTGGCGCTCGGCCTCGTGGCGAGCGGCACGATCCCGCTGGGCGCATCGGGCGGCTTGCGGGCGGGCAACCCGGGGCGCATCGTCGACCTGCCCGACGGGCGCGGCGAAGCCGAGCTTCTCTCGTTCGACTCGAACCTCGTCCCCGCGCTGCTTTCCACCGCTCCTGAGTCGAACGTCGACGTCGCGGACTGGCCCGCCGCGCCGGGCGTGCGCCGCAGCGTGCACCTCGCGCGCCACGAGATCTACGCGCCCGGGGCCCGAATGCTGCGCGTCGACGCCGAGGGCGAGCACGACGTGCCGCGCTCGCGCCTCGTCTTTTTCTGGGGCCGGGACGAAGCCGGCGGACGCGTCATGGTTTCCGTGGACCCCGAGACCCACGAGCTCCGCGGCCTCTCGCGCAGCCCGGACGGCTTCCACGAATTCGCGCCCGACGGCCCGGACGGCCGCGGCCTGCACCGGCTGATGAAATCCGGTCCCCCCGAGGGCGCCCCCGCTCCACAGATCACGTGCGGGCAGGAGGACGACGCCGAGACGCGTTACGCGTTCTCGGGACGCGAGCCGCTCGGGCGCGCAGCGATGAACCTCCCCTCTCTCCACACCGCGACGGTCGCCTTCGACACGGACAACGAGCTGATGCAGCTCAAGTTCGGCGACAACGTGGCGCTCGCGACGAACTACATCGCAACCCTCGTCGCGTCGATCAACGTGATCTACGAGCGCGACCTGAACCTCCGGCTGCTGCAGGGGCAAACGTTCTACCGAGTCTCGTCCGTCGCCGACCCGTATACCGGCGGTACCGGGAGCGCGGACGTCAACAAGCTGAACGAGTTCGGCGGCTACTGGTCCACGAACAACGGGTCCGTCACGCGTGCGCTGGCCGCGATGCTCTCCGGCAAGCAGTTAGACCCGAACTCCGCCTCGGGCATCGCCAGGGTCGCGCCGACGCCGCTGTGCAGCACGACGAACGGCTACAGCTTCAGCCAGATCTTCAAGTCCAACTACCTGTCGGGCGACACGATGATCGTGGGCCACGAGATCGGGCACAATCTCAGCTCGCCGCACACGCACTGCTATCCCGATCCCGCGCCGGACCGCTGCTGGAACGGGGAGAGCTGCTACCTCGGGGCGACGAACTGTCCGGCGCCGCAGACCATCAACGGGATTCCGAACGTGACCGGCACGCTCATGAGCTACTGCCACCTCACGGGCTGCAGCTCCGTCGCCGGGATGCAAGTCTTCCACCCCACGACGGTCAACAGCTACATCGGGCCGGCGCTGTCCTCGAAGGTCGGCGTCTGCGTGTTCCCGTTTGGCGGCGGGCCGACGCCGACGCCCACGCCGACGCGCACGCCAACACCTCCCGCCGGAGCCACGCCCACGCCGACTCCCACCTCGACGCCCACGCCCCCCGCCTCGGCCGCGACGAGGCTCCATCCGCTGGCGCCCTGCCGCCTGCTCGACACGCGCAATCCGGCCGGGCCCCTCGGCGGACCGCCCCTCGGCGGCGCCGCGCAGAGGACATTCGTCGTCTGGAGCACGTGCGGCGTTCCCGTGGGAGCGGTCGCGATCTCCTCGAACGTGACGGTCGTGAATCCCGCGGTGCAGGGCAACGTCATCGCCTACCCGGCGGGAGTCGGGACGCCGAACGCCTGGACGATCAGCTTCCGGGCCGGCAAGACGCGGGGGAACAACGCGCAGATCATGCTTTCTCAGGACGGCACGGGCCGCATCGTCGTCCAGAACAACTCGGCCGGCACGCTCGACCTCGTCGTGGACGTCAATGGCTACTACCAGTGAGCGCGCGCCGATGACGGCCGTCCTCGCGGCGCTTTGCCTCGCCGCTCCCGCCGGGGCCCAGCCGGTCCAAGGTGGCCCGCTGCCCGGCCCTCTGCCGCTCTTTCCGGCCGACAACTGGTGGAACGCCGACGTGAGCGCCGCTCCCGTGGACGCGCAAAGCGCGACGTTCATCGCGTGGATCGGCACGGCGAAGGGCATGCATCCCGACTTCGGGGGCGACGCGTCGACGGGCTCGACGGACATCTACGGAATGCCGTACATCGTCGTGCCGGGCACGCAGCCGCTCGAGCCGATGGCCTTCGACTACGCCACGGAGAGCGACCCGGGCGCGCCCGGACGTCCCGCGGGCTATCCGATTCCGGCCGAGGCGAAGACGCAGCCCCACTGGATCGAGGGCGGCTATCCCGGCAACTGCGATTCCTCGTATGCCGGCTCCCCATGCCGCGGCGACAAGCACATGCTCGTCGTCGACAGCGGCCACCGCCTCCTCTTCGAGACGTGGAACACGCGCTGCCTGCCCGCGGGCTCGGCGGCGTGCACGTGGCGCGCCGGCTCGGGCGCGGTCTTCCCGCTCGATGCAAACCTGCGGCGGCCCGACACGTGGACGAGCGCCGACGCCGCGGGCCTCGCGATCCTGCCGGGCCTCGTGCGCTACGACGAGGCCGCCGGGGCGGGCGCCATCCGCCATGCCTTCCGCGTCACGCTGCGCGACTCGAACGGGTACGTCTATCCGGCCTCGCACCGCGCGGGGTCGAATCCCAGCGCGCCTCCGCTCGGCACGCGCCTGCGCCTGAAGGCGGGCAGGGACCTCTCGACGTTCCCCGCGATCGCTCAAAGAATCTTCCAGGCGATGAAGACGTACGGGCTCATCGTGGCCGACAACGGCTCGGATCTGTATGTACAAGGTACGTACGACACGCGCTGGGACAACGGAATCCTCAACCCCGCCTTCGGCGCGCTCAGAGGGAGCGACTTCGATGTCGTGCAGCTCGGCTGGCAGCCCGCGGCGCCGCCCGCCGCGTTGGCGCTATACCCGCTCGTGCCGTGCCGAGCCGTCGACACGCGCCGCGCGCCGGGTCCGCTGGGCGGGCCCGCGATCGGCGCGAACGCCGCGCGCACGTTCGCGCTCGCGGGGGCATGCGGCATCCCCTCCACGGCGAAAGCGGTCTCGGCGAACCTCGCGGCCGTGAACCCATCGGCCCCCGGAGACCTCGTCGTCTTCCCGGCGGGGGTCGGCACGCCAAACGCGTCGAGCTTGAGCTTCGCGGCGGGCCGGACGCGCGCCAACAACACCCAGATCCTCCTCTCCTCGGATGGCACGAGTCGTGCAACAGTTCAGAACAACTCGAGAGGCACGCTCGACCTGCTGATCGACGTGACCGGGTATTACGAATGAAAATCACGGGATTCCTCGCTGCCTCAGGCCTCGCCCTCGCCATTCTCGCGGGGTCGCCCGTGGCGCGCGCAGCGGTCCCTTGCTCGCAACAGACTCCTTGCTTCGCGCCGGGCTTCGTGAACGGGAAGATCCTTGCGGGCAGCGGGGCGGCGAGCCCGTGGAACGGGCATCCCGTCATCGCGGACCTCGGCCTCGACGGGGGCCGGAAGTCCGTCGTCTTCGTGACGTTTGCGGGGAAGCTCTGGGTCGTGAATCTCGACGGGTCGGTGCCGACGGGGTTTCCGATCACGCTCCCGGCTCAGGCGTGGGGCGGGCCCGCGGTAGCCGACCTCGACGGCGACGGCAGGCTCGACATCGTCGTGGCGTGGGGCGCTCCCCCGAACGTTTCCACAGCGCCGGGTGGCTTCGGCGCATGGAAGAACCACGGCCCCGGCGTTGCGTTTACGCAGATGTGGACGCGCGCTTCGATGGACAAGATCGGTCCTGCGGGCGGCCCGGACGGCGTACCTGACGGCATGGCGGGGACGCCTGCGATCGGCAACGTCTTTGGCGACGGCCACAACCACGTCGTCATCGGCGGCTTCGACGAGCACGTCTACCTCGTGGACGGAGTCACCGGATTGGACAAGCTCGGCTGGCCCGTCTGGGTCGGAGACACGATCTGGTCCTCGCCGGCGCTCGCCGATCTCGACGGAGACGGCAAGCTGGAGATCATCATCGGGGTGGACTCGCACTTTCAAAACGGGGGTCAGCCTGTCGGCGTGATCGTGCCCAATTTGCCGAACGGCGGTTTCCTTCTCGCTCTGAACTCGAGCGCGGCGATGCTTCCGGGCTTCCCGCGCCACTTCGACCAGGTGATCCAGAGCCCGCCCGTCGTCGGCGACATCAACGGCGACGGCCGCCCCGAGATCGTCTTCGGAACCGGCACCTTCTACGCGGGCGCGGCGCACAGGGTCTACGCGGTCGAGTGCGACGGCTCGGACGCGCCGGGCTGGCCGGTCGCGATCGACGGGCAGGTGACGAATGCCCCCGCGCTCGGCGATCTCGACGGGGACGGCAAGGCGGACGTCGTCGTCACGACGGACAATTCCGGTCCGAGCCTCAAGTACCGTGTCTACGCGATCAGAGGCAACGGGACGACCATGTGGTTCACGGAGCCGAAGGAATTCAACGGCCTCAACGTGCAGCTCGGCGCCCCCGTCATCGCCGACGTCCTCGGCACCGGCAACTTCGAGGTGCTCTTCGCGGAGAACTCCGAGGTCGTCGTGCTTTCGAACACGGGGGTCGAGCTTACGGATCAGGGCGGGCGCACGGGTAACTTTCCGTCCTTCCTGAGCGACGGCACCGTAACGGGCGTCGCCGCCGATGTGGACGGGGCCAACGCTGTGATCGTGTCGTACTCGGGAACGCCGTTTCCGGCTTTCACGAGCACGAAGCTCTACGCATGGAACCCGAAGGCCGCGCCGGCCGCGCCGCCCTGGGGGATGTTTCACCGCGACCCGGCGTCGCAGGGCCGCACGCCGAACCCGGGCATCTGCGCGCCGCGCACGCCCGTCGCGACGAGGCTGCACCCGCTGGCCCCCTGCCGCCTCGTCGACACGCGCAATCCCGGCCCGCTCGGCGTGCTCGCCGGGCCGGCGCTCGTCGCAGGCGTGCGGAGGGATTTTGCAATCGGCGGCGTCTGCGGCGTGCCCGTGACGGCGGTCGCGATCTCGGCGAACATCACGGTCACGAACGCCGGCGCACCAGGCAGCCTCACCGTGTTCCCCTCGGATGTTTCCCAGCCGAGCACCTGGGCCATCAGCTTCAGGGCCTCCAGGACCCGGGGGAACAACGCCGTCATCTACCTCTCGGGCACGACCTCGACGTTCTCTGTTTTCGACAATTCCCCAACGTCTGTCGACTTCATCCTGGACGTTAACGGGTACTTTGCGTTTCCGTGATAACCCCCTACACTTCCGAAGGCTCAGCGAGTAGAATTCCCGTCAGCTAGGTAAGGAGGCCGGTCATGTCCAAGGCTCGCATCGAACGAGCGCTCGTCTTCGCAGGTGCTCTCGTCGCCCTCGGCGCGTTCGCGCGCCCCGCAGGCGCGCAGGGCCTTCAGTTCTTCGCGATCACTCCGTGCCGGTCGGTCGACACGCGTACGGGCAACGGGGGAATCATCTCGGCGTCGGTCCTCCGCCAGTTCACGATGAAGAACTCGTGCGGCGTTCCGGCCACGGCCAAGGCGATCTCGCTGAATTGCACGATCGTATCGCCTTCCGTCGGCGGCTTCTTCAGCCTCTGGCCCGCCGGCGGCGTGTTCCCCGTCGTGGCGACCATCAACTTCGACGCGGGAGAGCCCGCCCTCGCGAACGGCGCGATCGTCCCGATCGCGGCGGGGTCGCCGGACCTGAGTGTCGCGTACGGCACCGGGCCAGGTAACGGCCAGCTTCACGCGGTCCTCGACGTCACCGGCTACTTCCAATAGGGCGGGACCGGCTTTTCGCGGCTGACGCCGGCAGGACGCCGGGTTAGATTGCCGGAGTGCATCGAAACGCACTCCGGGGCGCGTTGCCGTTCGCCTCGCTCGTGGCGGCGGCCTGCGCCCTCACGGCCTGGCTGATCGTCTCACGGCGCATTCCGCCCAGCGGGGACCAGGCCATCATCGCTCTCATGGCGCGGTTCATCGCGCGCGGGGGCGGCCATCCCGTCTTCTGCTGGGGCTCGACATATGGCGGGACGCTCGAGCCCCATGTCCTCGCTCTCGCATTCGCGCTCTTCGGCGACACGATGCGCGTCTTCCGCGCCGTCATGGCGATCCTCTACTTCGCTTTCGCGGTCGGTGTCGTCGGCCTGGCGGCGCGCTTCTTCGGTCGTCCGGCGGCGATCGTCGCGGCGGTCTACTTGACCTTTCCTCCGTTTTTTCTCCCCTACAAGCTGCTGACCTCCGACGGGGCGTACGCCTCGGTGGCGATCCTCGCGCTGGCTACCCTCTGGATCTGCCTGAGCGCCGACGAGGCGCTCTCCCGCGGGCGTGAGGCCCCGGGCCACATCGCGCGCCTGGGTTTCGTCGCCGGCCTGGGCCTGTGGGTGACGCCTGTGACGCTTCCGGTTGCGGCCGTCGCCGTCCTGTGGCTCTGGATCCGCCGCTCGGAAACCGGCCGCGGCGCGTCCATTCCGGCATGGGCAGCCGGCCTTGCGGCCGGCAGCGCGCCGTGGTGGATCTGGAACGTCCGGCACGGCTGGGCCAGCCTTCGTGCCCGTGAGGTGGCGGCGGCATCGGGCGGGGGCCTCTTCGCGAACCTGGGCGCGTTTCTCTCGGCGTCGCTGCCCGTGCTCCTGGGCGCGGCCCGACCGAATTTCCGGGACGACCCGCATGCGTCCTTTTTAGGGGCTCTCGTCCTCATGCCGCTTCTCGTCGTTCTCCTGCTCGTTCCCGCCGCCGCCGTCGCCGGATCCGACAAGCGCACGCGGCTCCTTCTCCTCGCGCTGGGGGCGCAGTCCGCCGCCACGGTTCTCGCGGCGCGTTTTTCGCCGTCCGAGCCGCGGTTCCTCATCGCTTCTTACGTGTTTCTGCCGATCCTCTTCGGCGTGGCGCTTGAACGACTGCCGCGCGGCCCCTTGAAAACGCTCTGGCTCGGCGGGTTCGCCGTCCTCATCGCGGGAGACGTCTCGAATGCCCTCCAAGCGCGCCGCCATCTCGAGGATCGGGACGACAGCCAGGTGACGGGCCCCCTGGAGCCCTTGATCGGCGCGCTCGACGACATTCGCGCGACGCGCGTCTGGGCGAATTACGCGACCGCGTATCGAGTCACGTTCGAGTCCGGAAACGACATCATCGCGACCCCGATCTTGCGGGAGGACGGCGTGCGCGACGCGCGGGCGGACGACGCGGTGCGGGGCGCGCCGAATCCCGCCATCGTCCTCCTGCCACCGCGCGACGAATGCTTCCGGGCGTTCCTCGCGGAGGAGGGGCTCTCCTTCCGCGAGCGGCACGCCGGGTTCTTCACGATTTTCCACGGGCTTCCCGAGGCGCTGCGGGACCAGGTCCGGAGCGCGGGAACGCTTCCCATGCCGCGGGACGCCTACCGCGTTTCCTGGAGCAGGCCCGACGTGCCCGCGTCGACCGAGCCTGGGTCGCGCCTCGCGGGCCGGATCCGCGTCACGAACGAGGGCCCCTGCACGTGGATGAACAGCGTCGGGCTCCTCGCCACCTGGTCGGGGCCGGCGGCGCTGGAGGAACGGGTTCCCGTGCCCGGTCGCCGCGTCGCGCCGGCGGAAAGCGCGGACCTCGTCTTCGCGCTCGTCGCGCCCCGCTCTCCCGGGAGCTACGACCTGCGGCTGGACCTCGAGCAGTACGGAACCGCGACGTTCTCGTCCCGGGGCGCTCCGGCTTTCAACCGCGAGATTTCGGTTCGCTAGACCCGGGGACTCTGCGATGCTACCCGAGAAGGCCTGAGACGAGTTGCGCGGCACGCTGCTGAACCTGCTCGAGAACCTGACCCGTGAAGTCGAGTTCCCCGGGCCGATTTACGAGTTCGGCGCCTATCGCGTCCCCGGTCAGCGGCACCTCCCTCACGTCAAGAGCTACTTTTCCGGGAAGCGGTTCGTGGGATGCGACCTCCGCTTCGGGCCCGGCGTCGACGAGGTCCAGGACCTCCACGCGCTCGCCCTCGAGGACGCTTCCGTGGGAACGGCGCTCCTGTTCGACACGATGGAGCACGTGCGGAATCCGTGGCGCGCGATGTCGGAGCTGCACCGCGTCCTCAGGCCCGGCGGCCTCCTCGTGATGACGTCCGTTTGGTACTTCCCCATTCACGCGTATCCGGACGATTACTGGAGGTTCACGGCGAGCGCCTTTCGCTCGCTGTTCGAGAGGCTGGAAACCGTCTCGGTCGCCATGTGCGGAATCCGGCGCCTGCCTCACACGGTCATCGGAGTGGCCTCGAAGGGCCCGCTGCCGCCGGCCGTGGCCGGCGCGATCGACCGGACGTTGCAATCCTGGCGCGATCGGGGATCGCGCACGTGGAAGGAGTCGGTTCTCGACCTGGCGCCCCCGCTGCTTCTCGTCCACGGCTACGACTGGTTCCTGAAGGGGATGGCCCGGATCGACCGGGCTCTGGGAAGAGACGAGCCCCGGGCCTGAGGTGGCGGTCAGGCTGCGCGCCGAAGTCGACGTCCGTTAACGCCGGTCGAGCGGCCCCTCGGGCAGGAGCTTTCCGAGAAGGCGGTCGCCCGCGAGGAGGTGCCGGGCAAGCGGGATCGGCGGCCCTTCGGCGATGCGCGCGGCGGGGTCGTACGCCGGCCGGCTGCCGTCGAAGCTCGCCGCCACGCGATAGCGCCACTCTCCGGGATCGAAATCGAACAGCAGGAGCTTGTCCCACGGCAGGACGGTGCCCTTCGAGGTGCCGGAGGCCATCGCATCGCGCTCCTCGCCCGACGCCCAGCACGCGAGGCCCGTGTCCACCGCGCGGCAGCCCGTGCCCTGGTCGGCGAACGAGAGAAACGCGTGGCTCACGACGGCGGGTCCCCAGAGGAGGTTCGCCCACGACGCGGCGAGATACGGCGCCTTCGTGGCCTGGAACGCCGGGCTGCTGGCGTTCATGAGGAGGACGACGTCCGTGCCCGGCACGAGGCGCGGTGTGTCCTCGAGGAGCGAGAGCAGCTCGTGCCGGTGCCGCCGCCACTCGGAGAGATAGAAATCCTGGCGCTCGACGCCGCCCGCGATGCCGAGGGCCACGAAGACCGCGGGCACGGCGAGCGCGAGCACGGGCCGGCGGAGACGCCGCGCGAGGAGGCTCGTCCCGAGGGCGACCGCGAGCGACGCGGGGATCCGCGATACGAGGTGCGTCCGAAAGAAGACCTCGGCGAACTGGACGCCCGAGAACGCGGCGTTCGTCACGACGACCATGAGAAGGGCCGCGCCGAGGACCGCGATCTCCCGGCGGGAATCGCCGGGCGGCGTCGCGCTGCCGGGCGCCTCGGCGCCGCGGGCCGCGGGCACGAACGCGAACGTGCCGGCGAGCGCGGCGACGGCGTAGACCCAGGCGGGAATCACGGAGGGCGGCGCGTCGCCCCACACGGGCCGGTCGAACAGCCACTGCCAGGGCAGAAAATTGTTCGCGACGAGAGCGAACGCGCTCCACGCGCGGTCGAGCGGCGCGAGCGGCACGAACGCCACGCTCGCGTAACTCTTCGGGTCGAGGAGAAACGGGAGGAAGAGCGCGAGGTAGGGCAGGAGGACGCCCGCCCAGAAGCCGGTCGCGAGGAGGACGCGCCGGTCGATCCGGCCGCGGGCCGCCCAGAAGAGGAGCGGCGCGAGCGCGATCGCGGGCGCGGCGCCGTCGGTCGTGAAGACGCTCGCGTTCACGAGCAGGCCCGCCAGAAGCAGCGAGAGCGCGCCGCCGCCGTTCACCCAGCGCACGGCGAAGACGAGCGCGGCCAGAAACGCCAGGGCCGACAGGTTGTAGCCGAGCGCGACGAGGCTGTTCGTCAGGAGATCGCTCGTGGCCGTGAGGACGAGCGCTCCCGCGAGAAGCGCCAGGCCGCGCCGCGCGGGGAAGAGCGCGCGGACGAGCGCGTCGAGCGCGACGCCGAAGAGCAGCCACGAGATGCCGTAGAGGGCCTGCAGGACGAGCACTGGCGCTCCGGAGGCGTACGCGAGGATGAACGGGATGCCGAGGAGCCGCCGCGTGGGCGTGGCCGCGGCGGAGAAAACGCCGCGCAGCGGCTCGTGCGCGTGGTTCTGCGCCCACAGGAGGAGCGCGGCGTCGTCCTGGAAGAGGCCGCGGTCGGCCGCGAAGAGGCCCCAGACCAGAAGCGTGAGGAAGACGTAGAGGGGAAGCGCGGAGCGGCCGGTTCGCGGCCGAACCATCAGCCGGGGGTCCTCTCCCCGACGACGTAAGGGGGGCGGTCCATCATCCGGAAGTGCATCCGCGCGAGGTACTCGCCGAGGATGCCGAGAGCGAAGAGCTGCGCGCCCGAGAAGATCGCGATGATCGACGCGAGAAACGGGAAGCCCGGCACGCTGGCGCCCTGCAGCGCGTAGCGTCCGAGGACGTACGCGAGAATCGCGAACCCGAGGAGGGTGAACAGGAAGCCCGTGAGGCTCGCGAGGTGGAGCGGCCACGTGCTGAAGCCCGTCATCATGTTGAGCGCGTGGACGGCGAGCTTGCCCACGGTGTAATTCGAGGCTCCGGCCTCGCGCGGGCGGTGCTCGACGGTGACGGCGGCGAAGCGCGTCGTGGACCACGTCAGGAGGACGTCGAGCGAAACGTACGGCCCCTGGTACGTCGCGAACCCTTCGCGAAGCGGCGTCCGGAAAGCGCGAAAGGCGCTGACCGAGCGCGCGGTCCGGGCCCCCATCGCGCCCTTGAGCGCGAGCTTCGTGAGGCGCGAGGCCAGGCCGCGCAGGAAGCCGTGCTGCTCGAAGGCGGGCGTGCCGTAGACGACGTCGAACCCCTCGTTCAGCTTCGCGAGAAGCTTCGGGATCTCCTCGGGCGGGTGCTGGCCGTCGTCGTCGAGCGTGACGGTGATCGCGCCGCGCGCCTCTCGCACGCCGCAGAGAAGCGCGTTGTGCTGTCCGTAGTTGCGGAGAAGGCGCCGTGCGGAGAGCCACGGCCGCGCGGCGGCGAGAGACGCGAGCACGCTCCAGCTCTCGTCGCGGCTGCCGTCGTCCACGCACACGACCTCGAATCCGCCGCCGGCCGCCCCGAGGACCTTCTCGAGACGGGCGATCAGGCCCGGGAGGATCGCCGCGCTGTTGTAGACGGGGAGAACGGCCGAGATGCGGACCGGCGAGGAAGCGGTCATGGGATTGAAGAGATCGTACGATATCGGCGCGTATCCTTCGCGCGTGCGCCTCCCCCGGGGCCTCCTGCTTCTCGCCGTGGCGCTTTTCGCCGGCGCCGCTTCCGCGTGCGTGCGCCCGCGCCGCCCGTCGTCGGTGCTGGCCGCGGAGGGCTTCTGGGCCGAGATCTCGGCCGCCGGCCTGCCAGCGTCGGTCCGCGCGGGTTCGGTCTTCACGGCGCGCGTCACCGTCCGCAACGCGAGCCCCGTGGAGTGGCGCGGCGGGCGGGGCGGTCCGAATGCGCTGAACGTCTCGTACCACTGGCTCGCGCCCGGGGGTGCGACGCTCGTCCTCGACGGACGGCGCACGCCGCTCCTTGGCCGCGTCGCGGCCGGGGAATCGGTGAGCCTCGGGGCGGCGATCGAGGCGCCCGGCAGGACGGGCGACTACGTCCTCGAGCTGGACCTCGTGCAGGAAGGCATCGCGTGGTTCGGAAGCCGGGGCTCGCGGACGTTTCGCGCGAGCGTGCGCGCGGAATAGTCAGGCGATCGCCGGGCTTCGCGTCAGCCACCCCCCTCGGGCAGCAGGCGGCCCAGGAGCCGGGGCCCCTCGAGCAGCGCGCGCGCCCGCGCCGGCAGGGGTGCGGGACGGATGAGAGCGCGCGGCCGGTACGCGCCAGCGGACTCGGGAACCTCCTCGACGAGCCGGTATTGGAACGAAGCCGGGTCGAACCGGAGCACGACGAGGCGGTCCCACGTGTGCACGGCCGTGCCCGAACCGCCCGTGCAGGACAGGCCCGCGGCGATGGGCCCGCAATCCGAGCCCCAGCGCGGCAACGCGACGACGGTGCGCCCGCCGACCGACGGGTCGTCTCGGAGGAGCGACATCCACGCCGACGCGAGGTACGGGACCCGCGTCGCCTGGAAGCCGCCGGGGTCCGGCGCGAGGAAGAGGACAAGCGTGGCGCGCGGATCGAGAGCCGGGACGGCCCGGAGAATCGAGGACAGCTCGACGCGTTGCCGGCGCCAAGTGGCGAGGAAGGTGTCCTGTCGCTCCACGCCTCCCGCGACGCCGAGTCCGACGAACACGGCGGGGAGGGCGAGCGCGAGGCGCGGGGCGCGCAGCCGCGACGCCAAATTGTGGGCGGCCATCGCGACGAGGATCGAGGCGAGGAGCCGCGTGACGAGGTGCGTGCGGTACCTCACCTCGGCGAGCTGCACGCCCGAGTAGGCGGCGTGCGTCGCGACGACCATGAGGAAAAGGACGGCCGCGACCCGCCGGCCACGGAGACGCGCCGCCTCGGGGTCCCGGACTCCGGAGACTGTACCGAGCCCCGCAGTCGCCGCCACGAGGGCGACGGCCCCGGCGAGCGCGGCGAGAACGTAGGCCCAGGCAGGCACGAGCGGCGGCAGGTGCTCGATCCAGGTGGGCCGTCGCCACGCCCAGCGCCACGGCATGAAGTCGTGTGCAGTGAGCGCGGCGGCGAGGCGCCCCTGCCGGACCGCGTCGAACGGGGCGAGCGCGACGGCGGCGTAGCTCCCCGGATCGCGCAGGAAGCGCAGGAAGGCGAGCGCCCACGGGACGAGCGCGAGCGACCAGCAGGCGGACGTGGCGGCCCACCGGCGGTCGGGGCGGCCCCGCGCGGCGAGGAAGAGCAGGGGGGCGAGCGCGGCGGCGGGGGCCGCGCCCTCGGACGCGAGGAGCCCGGCGTTCAGGAGGAGCGCCGCTGCGAGCAGGGAGGCGGGGCGGTTCTCTTCCTGAAAGCGCAGCGCCGCCGTCAGGGCGGCGGCGAGCGCCAGGCCAGAAAAGCAGTATCCGAGGCCGACGGTGCTGCCCGTGAGGAGGTCGCTCGTCGCCGTGACGGCGAGGGCGCCGGAAGCGAGAGCGGGCGTCTCTGCTCCGGGGAGGAGCCGCCGCGCGAGCGCGAAGACCGCGAATCCCGACAGGAGCCAGCAGGCGCCGAGGAGGAGCTGAAGGACCGCGGCAGGAGCCGGCGAGGCCCAGGCGAGGACGTAGGGCGCGCCGAGGAGGAGGCGCGTCGGGGCGCCCATCGGCTCGAGGAGGCCCCACGGCGGCCGCGAGGCGGCGCGTTGCGCCCAGGTGAGGTTGGAAGCGTCGTCGTGGAAAAGGCCTCGGTCGAACGCGAAGAGGCCCCAGACGAGCAGCGTCAGAAGGACGTAAAGCGCCGCGGCGCGCTTCACCCGATCGCGTCCAGCCGCGCCACGATGCGCTTCGCCGCGTGGTTCCACGTCCAGTTCGCCGCCATCTCGGCGGCGGCGCGGCGGCCCTTCTCCGCGGCCTCGTCGCGGTGCTCCACGACGTGCCGCATGAGGTACGCGAGGTGCTCGGGGTCGGGATCGCACCACCGAAAGCCCTTGTAGTACGGCGCGCGGGCATCGGCGGGAAGGAGGCCGCGGCTGCTCAGGGGGTAGGCGATCGCGTCATGGACGAACTCGGTGTGCGCGCCCCAGTCCGTGGCGATCGCGGGCAGGCCGCACGCCATGGCCTCCATGAGCGGCATGTCCCAGCCCTCGCCGCGACCCGCCGACACGTAGCAGTCCGCCGAGCGATACAGCGCGCCGAGCTGGTGATACGGAAACTCCTTGTTGTGGAGGAAGGCGATGCGCCCGCCCGCGGAAGACAGGCCGAGCGCCTCGATCTGCCCGCCGACGCGCGTGGGCTTGTTGACGTTGATGATCTTGCACACGAGGACGACCCGATCGCCGCGCCGGAAGGTCTGGTTGAAGACCTTGAGGATCATGTCGGCGCGCTTCCTCTCGCCCCATTCGAGGCTCGCGAGGAAGACGAAGTCGCCCTGCGGACTCGGGACGCCCTTGATCGCGGGGTGGAAGTGGTCGATATCGACGCCGAGGGGCATGACGCGCACGGGCGCGGTGAGGCCCGACGCGACGAAGCCGTCACGGTTGAACGCCGACGGCACCCAGACCTCGTCCATGGCGTTCGCGTTCTTCACCCACTCCGCGGGAAAGCCGTCCACCTCCAGCATCGTGTAGCCGATGCGCGTGCGGCCCTTGTTGCGGGAGAAAACGTCCCCCTGGCCGTAGACGACGGAGACGCGCGGCCGCCTTTCGCTCTTCCTCTTCGAGACGACGTTGAGGAGATAGTCGCCGGCGTTCTCCTCTTCGCGCACGGGGAACGGCGTGCCGGGGCCGTAGACGTACTCGTAGGCCACGCGTACGCCCTCCGCGTCGAGAGCGCGCAGGATCTCGCGGCAGCTCGTGGCGTAGCCGGTGGGAAAGTTCAGGATGGACTGCCACGAGAGGTCGCGCGCGTAGCGCGCTTGAAGCGTTCGCGCCCACTTCCTCCGGAACGTCGCGCGGCTTTTCTGGAAGAGGGCATCGAAGAGGCGCGGGGCATCGCTCGTCGAGCCGTGCTCGCGGTGGAGAAGCGTCACGGCACCGCAGCACACCGTGCGAAAGCCCTTTTCCTTCGCGCGCAGGCAGAAGTCCGTGTCTTCGAAGTACGACACGTAGTCCTGAGAGAGGCCCTCGAGCGCATCGAGCAGCTCGCGTTTCAGGTACGCGCACGCGAAGACGATGCCCTCGACGTCCCGCGTCCGCGCGTACTGGTTCACGTCCGTCTCGAGCGCGCCGATCTGCTGCCCCCAGAACGTGTCGGGCAGAATGAACGTGCCGGCGTGCAGCAGGCGCCCGTCCGGAAGCACGAGCCGGCAGCCCACGATGCCGACGTCCACCGCCGCGTGGGCGGCCTCGCGCAGGCGGTCCACCCAGCCGGGCTGCAGGATCTCGATGTCGTTGTTGAGGAGGAGAATGTCGCTGCCGGGCGCCGCCGCGCGGATCCCCGCGTTGTTGCCGCGCACGAAGCCGAGGTTCGACGGGTTCGTCACGACCCTCACCCACGCGATCTCGCGGAGGCGCGCGGGCGTCTCGTCCGTCGACCCGTTGTCCACGGCGAGGACGTCGGCCCCGGTCAGGTCCGTATGCGCCTTCAGCGTCTCGAGGCAGCGCTTCGTCAGCTCCCAGCGGTTCCAGCAGAGGATGACGATCGTCACCCGCCGAGGCGTCAAGCGCTCTCCCGGGGCGGGAGGCGCTTCCAGAGCAGCTCCATCTCGGCCGCGACGTCCGCGCGCGTCAGCTCGATCGTCTCGCGCCAATCCGTCAGGCGGAAGGGTCCGTCCGCGCCCGTTTCCTCGCCGCGCGCGAGCGCGAGAGCCGCGTCGAGAGGAAGGACGGCCATGAGAGCCGTGAGCTTCGCCGACAGCTCGCGCACGAGCGCGCGCAGCTCCTCCGTCTCGCGCCGGAGCTCCGCGGCGTCCGATTCTCCCGCCGCGTCTACCATCGCCGGCCCACGAGGCCGCGCAGCGCCTGGACGACGCGCCACGCCAGCGAGGTCTTGACGGCGCCGACGTATGCCTCGGCTTCTTCCGTGCGGTTCTTCAGCGCGACGCGGTCGGTCTCCAGCTCGGCTACCCTGTACTCGAGGCGGCGAACCTCCTCCTCGAGGCGCTTCACGGCTGCGAGCGCGAGCTCGCGCTCATGGCGGGCCTTCTCGACGCGCGCCGAAACCCACTCGTCCAGGGGAGCGTGCGCGGACATCGGGAGAAGTATAGGCAGGAACCGCGTGTTAGCATTCCCGTTCCCTTCTTTCGAAGACGTATGGCGGTTCCCGTCACAATCCCGGCCGCTGCCGGTCTCTGGCGCCCGGTCGAATGGGACGAGAGCCTGTTTGGTTTGCGCACGGCGCGTATCGTCCCGACGGCGCTCTCTCGCGAGCAGGCGGCCACGATCCTTCCGGAAGTCCGCGCGTGGGGCGCCGGCGTCGTCCATCTTCTCCTCGAGAGCGACGACGACACGTCCGTAAAGGTGGCCGAGGAGCACCGGTTTCACCTCGTGGACGTGAGGGTCACGCTGCGGTGGCGGGCGGCGGAGGTTCCGCACTCGGGGTCGGCGGGCGTGAGCGTCCGCCAGGGCGTTTCGGAAGACTTCGGCGCCCTCGAGGCCACGGCGCGCCAGAGCTACCACAAGTCTCGCTATTACCAGGACCCTCGTTACCCGAGGGACCGCTGCGGAGACCTCTACGCGCGCTGGCTCTCGCGAAGCCTCGAGGGGAGCGCCGATCGCGTCCTCGTCGCGGAGAAGGAGGGCGCCGCAGCCGGATACGTCACCTGCCACGGCAAGCCCGGGGCGGGCGACGGGTCGATCGGGCTTCTCGGCGTCTCTCTGGCGTTCCGCGGCGCGGGCGTGGCGTCTACCCTCGTCGGCGCGGCGCAGGCCTGGTTCCGGGGCGTCCCTCTTCCGGGGGCGACCGTGGTCACGCAGGCGAGAAACGTCGAGGCCCAGAAGGTCTATGAACGGGCGGGGTTCCGCGCGCATCGCGTCCAGCTCTGGTATCACCTGTGGCTGTGAGCGCCTCCATTCCGTTCAACCGGCCGTGCCGGACCGGCCGCGAGGAGCGCTACATGCGCGAGGCGGTCGAGTCCGGCCACATCTCCGGCGACGGCGCCTTCACGAAAAAGTGCCACGAGCTGCTGCGCGGGGCGCTCGGGAGCGCCGGTGTGCTCCTGACGACGTCGTGCACGCACGCGCTCGAGATGGCGGCGCTGCTCCTCGACCTTTCGCCCGGCGACGAGGTCGTCATCCCGTCGTTCACGTTCGTCTCCACCGCGAACGCGTTCGCGCTCCACGGCGCGAGACCCGTGTTCGTCGACGTGCGGCCCGATACGCTCAACCTCGACGAACGGGTGCTGGAGAAGGCGATCTCTCCGCGGACGCGCGCCGTCGTGCCCGTCCACTACGCCGGGGTCGGCTGCGCGATGGACGCGATTCTCGAGATCGCGGCCCGCCACGGCGTCCCGGTCATCGAGGACAACGCGCACGGGCTCTTCGGCTCTTATCGCGGCCGGCCGCTCGGCTCGTTCGGGCGCCTCTCGACCCTGAGCTTCCACGAGACGAAGAACTTCAACTGCGGTGAGGGGGGCGCGCTCGTGCTCAACGACGCGTCGCTTGTCGAGCGCGCGGAGATCGTGCGCGAGAAGGGCACGAATCGCAGCCGGTTCTTTCGCGGCCAGGTCGACAAGTACACCTGGGTCGATCTCGGGTCGAGCTACCTTCCGTCGGACCTGCTCGCCGCATACCTGTTTGCCCAGCTCGAGGCGCGCGAATCCGTGATCGCGAAACGCCGCGCGATCTTCGAGCGATACGCGGGCGCGCTCGGAGGCTGGGCCGCGGAGCACGGCGTGCGCCTGCCCGTCGTGCCGCCCGAATGCGAGCCTTCCTTTCACATGTTCCACCTTCTGCTTCCCTCCCTGCGCGTGAGGCAGGCGCTCATCGAGCACCTGGGGCGCGCGGGCATCCTCGCGGTGTTCCATTACCAGCCGCTGCATCTTTCGCCCATGGGCGCGAAGTTCGGAGGCCGGAAGGGCGACTGCCCCGTGACCGAGGACGTGAGCGACCGCCTCCTCAGGCTGCCGTTCTACAACGATCTCTCCGCGAAGGAGCTCGAGCGCGTCCTCTCCGCGGTGACCTCGTTCGCCGGCTGGTGAGCGGACCCGCGAGCGGCGCTCAGCGCGCGCCGATTTCCCGCAGGCGCTCGATGACGCGGCCCGCCGCGAGCCCCCACGTCCAGAGCTTCGCAGCCTCGCGCGCGGCCGCCTCGCCGCGCAGGCGGGCCTCATCGCGGTTCTCGAACACGCGCCGCATGGCCGCGACGAGCGCGTCCAAGTCCGGCTCGGCCCACCGAAAACCGTCATAGTGGGGGCACTTGGCGTCGGCGGGCACGAGCCCCTTCACGGCCACGGTGTAGCCCACGCCCTCGTGGAAGAACTCCGACGGCCCGCTCCAGGCCGTCGCGATCACGGGGAGGCCGCAGGCCATCGCCTCGAGGATGGGCATCCCCCAGCCCTCGCCGCGCGAAGGCAGGACGAAGGCGTCGGCGCTGCGATAGAGGGTGCCGAGCTGCCGGCTCTTGATGTGGTGGTTGTAGAGGAAGGCGACGGGCGGGCCGTCCTTCGGCAGCTTCAGCTCCTCGATCTGCTCGTGCACCTTCACGTGCCCGTCGTGGTTGTTCACGCGCAGGAGAAGGAGCACGTCGTCCGCGGCGGAGAACGCCGACGCGTAAGCGCGCAGCAAGGTCTCGGGCGCCTTGCGCTCGCCCCACTCGAAGACGGACAGGAACGTGAAACGCTCGCTCGCGCGGACCGCGGGCAAGTCCTTTCGGAACCGCAGCGCGTCGTACCCGAGCGGCATGACGCGGATCGGCCTCGTGACGCCGCACGCCGCGAAGCGCTCCTTTCCCCAGTGGCTCGGCACCCAGATCTCGTCCATGCGGTTGCAGGCCGCGACCCAGCGCTTCGGGATGCCGTCCACCTCGAGCATCGTCCAGCCGATCTTCCAGCCCGGGTGCGCCGTGTGGAACAGGTCGGCCTGTTCGTAGCTGATCTGCGGCGCGTCTTCGTACGGCGGCCGCTCGGAGATCGCGTCGAGGACCGGGTTCTCGATGATGCTGTCGCGCGGCCAGGGCGTCTTCCGATACGAGAGGTCCACGCCCTGCGCGAGCAGATGCAGCGCCATGTCCTCGGAGGTGGTCGAGTACCCGATGGGGAGACCCCACCGCGACTGCCACGTCACGCGCGGGCGCGCCGCGTCGGTCACTCCCCGGGGCTCCCCGGCCCCTCGAATGCGCGGAGCCGCTCCTCGAGGGCGGCCACGCGCGCGCGCAGCTTCCGCTGCTCGACGAGAAGGACGTCGATCACCTGCGTGGCGGAGCGCTGGTACTCGGACACCTGTCCCCACTGCGGCAGGCCGTACCACCAGAGCGCCTTCGTGAGCGCGCGCCGGAAGGCGTTGATCGCGGGCGCGAAGAAGGGGCGTTCCGTCTCGAGGACCGTGCCGTGCGCGATCTCCGTCTGGAAGTGGATCGTGCGGAGGCTCTCGGCGAGCTTCGGGCTTCCGTGGTCGCCGTCGCGAAGCTGGCGGGAGACCGCCTCGAGCGCGTGCTCGGCGTCGTCGTCGTCGGTGAGGATCCAGTAGACGTTCACGGCGGGTCCGAACGGGCAGGATCGAGCCCGCCGGCCGGGCGTGTCAAGCGACCCCGGCTAGACTCCTCCCGATGCCCGCGGCCGCTCCCCCCGTCTACGACACCGCCCGGCGCGGCTTTCTTTTCGTCGAGGAGGCGAAGGCCCTCTGGGAGTACCGCCATCTCGTGGGCGAGCTCGTCGTGCGCGACATCAAGGTGCGCTACAAGCGGTCGGTCCTCGGCATCTTCTGGAGCATGCTCAGCCCCCTCCTCTCGATGGCGGCGCTCACGATCGCGTTCTCGGCGCTCCTCAAGCAGCAGATCGCGAACTACCCCGCCTACTTCCTCGCGGGCTCGGTCTTCTGGACCTTCTTCGCGCAGGCCACGTCCCACGCCGCGTCGTTGACCTCTGATGCCTCGGAGATCGCGCGCCGCGTCTACGTTCCGCGCTCGGTGTTCGTGGCGTCGGCCGTGGGTGTCGCGCTCGTGAACCTTCTCTACACGCTCGTCCCGCTCCTCCTGATCATCGCGGCGACGGGCCACCCGATCCACGCGACCTGGCTTTTCCTGCCGGTCTCGATCGTCACGGGAATCCTCTTCACCGCGGGCGTCGGTCTGGTGATCTTCACGATGGCCTCGCGCTTCGTCGACGTGAAGGAGACGTATCTCGTCGTCCTGTCCACGTGGTTCTTCCTCACGCCCATCGTCTACACGCCGGCCGTCCTCGCGCCGAAGTACCGCCTCGTCATCCGGCTCAACCCGATGACGTATCTCGTCGAGATGTTCCGCGCCCCCATCTACGACGGCTGGCTGCCGGGGGTGAACACACTCGTCTTCTCGCTCCTCGCGAGCGTCCTCGCGCTCACCTTCGGCTGGCTTTTCTACGCCTGGAAGATCGAGGACTATGGCACCCGCCACTGACTCCGCCACTGACGCCCCCGCGGTCGCCGCCGCCCTGGCGACCGGGCCCGCGGTGTTCCTCGACCACGTCACGCTGCGCTACCGGATCCCGCGCGAGGTCATCGTCACGTTCAAGGAATACGCCTTGCGCAAGCTCCAGGGCCGGATGGAGCACAACACGCTCGTCGCCTTGCGTGACGTCAACATGACGGTCGCCCGGGGCGAGCGCGTGGGGGTCATCGGCGCGAACGGCGCCGGCAAGAGCAGCCTCTTCCGCCTCATCGCGCGCGTGCGCCGGCCCACGGAAGGCCGCCTCGTCGTGCGCGGGCGCGTCGCGCCGCTCCTCGAGCTGGGCCTCGGCTTTCACGGCGACCTCACGGGCCGTGAGAACGTCGTCCTGCAGGGCGCGCTCATGGCCTTCTCGCGCGAGCAGATGCTCGGGCGGATGGACGCGATCGCGGCCTTTGCCGAGCTGGAGGAATTCCTCGACGCGCCCGTGAGAACCTACTCGACCGGCATGGCGGCGCGCCTCGCCTTCGCCGTCGCGACCGACGTGGATCCCGATATCCTGCTCGTGGACGAGGCCCTCGCCGTGGGCGACGAGAGGTTCCGCGCGAAATGCCGCGATCGGATGGCGGCGCTGCGCGAGAGCGGGCGGACGTTTCTCCTCGTCTCCCACTCCCTCGCCGATGTCGTCGAATCGTGCCAGCGGGCCATCTGGATCGCCGAGGGCCGCGTCGTCAAGGACGGGCCTGTCTCCGAGGTCTGCGATGCCTACCACGCGTGGGCGCAGGGGGGGACCTGATCATCGCCCGCCCGCCTGGAGCTTCTGACGGCCGAATGTCGGAAGCCTTTTCGGGGCTGCGGTCCGCCCTCTCGAATCCTTGGATTTACCGGGGTTTCACTCGCCTCGTCGGCGGCGATCGTGCCTATCGCATATTTGTCTCGCAATACGCGCACCCCGTGGCCGGCGAACGCGTTCTCGACATCGGATGTGGCCCCGGCCATCTCTTGCCCTATTTTCCGGTTGTCGAGTATGTCGGCTTTGACGCCGACCCGGCATACATCGAGTCGGCCTGCAAGCACTATGGCAGTCGGGGGAGGTTCTTCTGCGCTGACATCGGAGCTCCCGCGTTTCGGGAGCCCGGACGTTTCGATCTGGCGGTCGCGTACGGCGTGATCCACCATCTCGACGACGGGCTGGCGTCCCGGCTGTTCCAGGAAGCCCATGGGCTCCTGAGGCCCGGTGGTCGTCTCGTCACCTGCGACGGCTGCTGGGCCCACGGCCAGTCACCGGTCGCCCGTTGGCTCCTCGCCAGGGACCGGGGGCACTACATTCGAACACTTCCGGAGCTTGTCGCCCTCGCCGGTCCTTTTTTTCCGAACGTCGAGAGCCAGGTCCGTCAAGATCTTCTCCGAATCCCTTACGCACACTGTCTCCTGACGTGCCGCGCCTGAGGCGTTGGCTCATGGCGGTGGCGTGGCATGAGGTTCGGACGCCGTGAGCGCGCCGGCGTAAGCTGGGGACGCATGGCGGAATTCCGTCCGGCCGACACGTCCGGGGGCGCGTGGGAGCTCACCCGCGCGGTCCACGCGCGACTCGGGCCGGAAGGCCGTCTTCGGGCGGCCTTCGAGGCCTCGGAGTTCGTGCGATCCATCGCGCGCGAAGGCCTTCAGGCGCGGCATCCGGGCTATGACGACCTCCAGCTAGACCGCGCTCTCTTCCGGCAGATCTACGGTGAGGCGCTCTTCCGGAAGGTCTTCCCGGGCGTCGACGAAAGGCCGTGAGCGCGCCGGCGGCGTTTCTCGAGGTGCTCGCCGAGAAGCTCCGCGAAGCGGGCGTGCCGTGGATGCTGACCGGCTCGGCGGCGTCGTCCTACTACGGCGAGCCGCGGGCTACGAACGACCTCGACCTCGACTACCTCCGCCGGCAGGCACGCGAGTTGCGCGTGGACGACCTTCTCGGGCTGCTGATGGGGTGAAGCGGAGCGCGCCGGCGTAAGCTAACCTCGGGAGGCCCGTTCCCGACGCTCCGCCCCTTCCCTCCGGCCGAGTTCGACCGCCTCGAATGTCGAGCTTCCGGCCGCGGGTCGTTCAGGAGGCCGTTCCGCTTTATGAAGCGGCCTGAGGACGAGATCCTCCTCAGGGATATGGTCGATCACGGCCCATCCTCCGCTGACCTACCGCCACCACCCGTTCACGTCGATCACGAGGTCGACCGTGCCCGCCGCGAGCCCGGACGTGACGCTGATGGCTCCCGGGGGCGCGCCGAAGAGGCCGAGGATCGCGTTGTTCGCGCGCGTCGCGCCGTTGCGGAAGGTGAGGACATCGAGCACGGGTGCCGCCCCGGCCGGCCCGATGCGGAGCGAGCCGGCCGTCGTCGCGCCCGCGACGGTGACGTTCGCGGCCACGGCGACAGCGTCCGGCGGGACGCCGCAGCGGCCCGCGAACGCGAAATCGCGCGAGGCGCCCGGCTGAAGCGACGGCCCCCCCCAGGGCCCCGCCGGACCGCGCGTGTCGAGGACCCGGCACGGCGTGAGCGGCGTGAAGGAGGCGGGTTGAGACAGCGCGGGGCCGTCGATCCGCCGCACTTGCCCGCCGGCCCCGTACGTCGTGTAGTAGAGCGACTGGCCGACGGGCGAGGGCCCGAACGCGAGGTGCACCACGGTGAAGGCGCCGATACCCGTCGCGAAGTCGGTCGCCTTCGCCGGGGCCCCGGCGACGTTCAGCCTGACGATGGCTCCGCAACTGAAGTCCGAAAAGAGGTACGCGCCGTCGAACGAAGGCCAGAGGCCGGCCGGCACGAAGGCTCCTCCCGTGATCGACCCGCAGCCCGTCGCCGTCGTGAACGGAATCGAGCCGTGCGCGTAGTCGTACACCGGCTCGACGAGCGAGGGCGGCGTGGGGCTGCACTTTCCCGTCGTCAGGTTCGGGTGCGCGCCCTCGCGGCAGGGCCAGCCGTAATCGGCGCCGGCCTGGCCGATGTCCACCTCCTCGAACACGTCCTGGCCCACGTCGTTGATGAAAAGCACGCCGGTGCCCGGCTGGAACGCGAAGCGGAAGGGGTTTCTCAGGCCCCACGCAAACGCCTCCTGGCAGACCGTCCCCGGTGCGGCCGGGCCCGTGTTGCAGCGCGCCGTGCTCGCGCCCAGGAAGGGGTTATCCGGTGGGATCGAGCCGTCTTTCGCGATCCGTAGAAGTTTCCCGTTCAGGATGTTCCGGTCCCGCGAGGCGTCGTTCGCGCCGGCGCAGCCGCTGTCCC
>JBGQDL010000004.1:0-54595 GCA_041495865.1 Thermoanaerobaculia bacterium
AATCCATGCCGCAGCTCATCAAAATCGCGCAGGACCTCGAGGTCGAGGGTGCGCCGTCGCTTCGCAAGCAGGAGCTGATCTTCAAGATCCTGCAGACGCAGACCGAACGCCTCGGCCTCATCTTCTCGGAGGGCGTCCTCGAGGTGCTGCCGGACGGCTTCGGCTTCCTGCGCGCCCCCGAGTACAACTACCTCGCGGGTCCGGACGACATCTACGTCTCGCCTTCCCAGATCCGGAAGTTCGGCCTGCGCACGGGAGACACGATCTCGGGCCAGATCCGCCCGCCGAAGGAAGGCGAGCGGTACTTCGCGCTCATCAAGGTCGAGGCCGTCAACTTCGAGCACCCGGATGTCGCGCGCGAGAAGATCCTCTTCGACAACCTGACTCCGCTCTACCCGCTGGAGCGCATCCGCCTCGAGACGCCGAACCTCTCCTCGCGCGTTCTCGATCTGATCGCCCCGGTCGGCAAGGGCCAGCGCGGCCTCATCGTGGCGCCGCCGCGCACCGGCAAGACGATGCTCTTGCAGGCGCTCGCGAACTCCGTCACGACGAACCACCCCGAGATCACGCTCATCGTCCTGCTCATCGACGAACGGCCCGAGGAGGTCACGGACATGCAGCGCTCCGTGAAGGGCGAGGTCATCAGCTCGACGTTCGACGAGCCCGCGACGCGGCACGTGCAGGTGGCCGAGATGGTCATCGAGAAGGCCAAGCGCCTCGTCGAGCACAAGCGCGACGTCGTCATCCTGCTCGACTCGATCACGCGCCTCGCGCGCGCCTACAACACCACGTGCCCGCCCTCGGGCAAGGTGCTGTCGGGCGGCGTGGACGCGAACGCGCTCCAGAAGCCGAAGCGCTTCTTCGGCGCGGCGCGCAACATCGAGGAGGGCGGCTCGCTCACGATCATCGCGACGGCCCTCATCGACACGGGCTCGCGCATGGACGACGTGATCTTCGAGGAGTTCAAGGGGACCGGCAACATGGAGGTCCACCTCGACCGCAAGCTCGTCGACCGCCGCGTCTTCCCGGCCATCGACCTCAACCGCTCGGGCACGCGCAAGGAGGAGCTGCTCCTCGAGAAGCAGGAGCTCAACCGCGTGTGGATCCTCCGCAAGGTCCTCAACCCGCTTTCCACGGTCGAGGCGATGGAGCTCCTCATCGAGCGCCTCGACAAGACGAAGAACAACGCGGAGTTCCTGGGCTCGATGTCCGCCGGGTGAGGGCCGCCGAACGCGGGGCGGTACTATCTGTGGTACCATAATCGGTACCATGAGAACTGCCGAGGACATCCGCCCCGTCACGGAACTGAAGACGCATGCCGCCCGGCTGCTGCGAATGGTGGGCGAGACGCGGCGGCCGATGGTCATCACGCAGAGCGGCGAGCCGAAAGGTGTCCTCATGGACTTCGAATCGTTCCAGGAGCTGCGGCAGGCCACACTGTTGCTGAAGCTGGTCGCTCAGGGTGAGGCGGACTCGCGGGCGGGGCGGGTCGTCCCGCAGGCGGAAGTCTTCTCGCGGCTTCGTCGGCGGCTGCGGCGGGAATGAAGAGCCGTCTCCGGGTCGAATGGGCGACGATCGCGGAGCGGGATCTCGCCGCCATCGTCGAATACATCGCGCGAGACGACCCGGGAGCGGCGACGGGGGTCCTGGACACGCTGGAGGCAAAGGCCTCGTCGCTGGAAACGCTCGCGACGCGGGGACGGATCGTTCCCGAGCTTCAACGAATACAGATCCGCGAGTACCGCGAGCTTCTGGTGAACCCTTATCGCCTCATCTATCGCGTCGAGAGGCTGCGGGTTGTCGTCCTCGCGGTCTTCGACGGCCGGAGGGATCTCGAAGACATTCTCCTGGACCGATTGCTCCGGGAAATCTGAAAGACTAGGTGTGCAGCTCGACCACGTCCTTGTCCGCGAGGACGTGGTGCCGGTCCACCTGCTGGCCGTCGAACTTCGCGTGGCCCCAGATCCGCGCGAACCTGAGCCGCTCGGCGATCTCCTTGTGGACGTGGACGGCGACGTCGTGGATCGTCGCGCCCTCGGGCAGGATGAACGGCCTCTCGAAGTCGGGCTTTTTCCCCGGCTCCTTGCCGTAGACGCGGATCCGGTTCAGCTCGCGGAACAGGATCCCGCGCAGCGCCTCGAGCCCCGCTCCGGTGACGGCGGAGACGGGGAAGAACGGGAGGTCCGCCCCGACAGCCTCGCCTGCGAGCCCGGCGAACGTCCCATCGTCCTCTTCGGCCTTGTTGCCGAGGACGAGGACCGGCTTCGGGAGGAGGAAGGGCGGCGCGTCGGGCGGGAGCGGCCGCGTCCGCGGCCAGAGCCGGGCGCGGGCGAGAAGGTCGTGGAGCAGACGCGAGGAGGCCTCGACGTCGTCCGCCGTCACGTCGACGACGAGAAGGATGCCGTCGGCGTCGTGCGCGAGGTTCGGGAGGTAGGGCTCGGTGTGGCCCTCCGCGACCGCGGGCGTGTCGACGAGCTGCACCTGCACGTCCTCGAACTCCATCATCCCGGGCAGCGGCGCGCGCGTCGTGAAGGGGTACTCGCCGACCTCCGGGTGCGCGTGCGTGAGGGCCGCGAGGAGCGACGACTTGCCCGCGTTCGGAGACCCGAGCAGGACCCACTGGCCGGCTCCCTCGCGCCTGACGTGGCCGACCTCGACCCGGTGCCCGGGTCCGCCGCGCGCCGGCCGGGCGGCCTCGTCCTCGAGCTTCGAGAGCCGCTTGCGCAGGTCCGCCAGCATCTTTTCGGTCCCCTTGTGCTTCGGGAGGAGCGCGATCATCTCGCGCAGCGCCGCGAGCTTCTCCACGTGGTCCGTCGCACTCTTGAATCGCTCCTCGGCGTCGTGGTACTGGGGCGTGAGGTTCGCGGTCACGTTCCAAGAATAGGGGCGACGCCGTTGGGGCGCCAGGACCGGTTCGATTACGATCGGCCGGGGTCCGCTCATGAAGGTCGCGGAAAGGCTCCGAGCCCCGCGGGTGCGGAAGGCCGCGATCGCCGCGGCCACCCTGCTCGCCCTGTGGGCGGTCCTCGGCTTCCTCGTCCTCCCGGGTGTCCTGCGCCCCGTCATCGAGAAGAAGCTCGCCGAAAGGCTCCACCGCCCCGTGACGCTCCGCAGCCTCTCGATCAACCCCTTTGCCCTCTCGGCGGCGCTCTCGGGTCTCGACGTCAAGGACCGGGACGGCGGGCCCCTTTTCTCGTTCGATCGCCTTTACGTGAACGTCGAGGCGTCGTCGGTCGTCCGGGGTGGGCCCGTCCTCCGCGCGATCACGCTGACCAGGCCGTCCCTCACGCTGGTGAGGAACGGGGACGGCACGTACAACGTGCAGGACCTTCTTGACGAGCTCTCGAAGAGCGGACCGAAGGACGAAAAGCCCCTCCGGTTCTCGTTCAACAACCTCCGCCTCGAGGGCGGGAGCGTGAGCTTCGACGACCGCCCGAAGGGAACGGTGCACGCGGTCCGCGATCTCCGCATCGGAATTCCCTTCCTCTCGAACATCCCCTCGAAAGTCGAGGTCACGACGCAGCCGGTTTTCGAGGCGAAGGTGAATGGCGCGCCGTTCGCGCTACAGGGGAAGACGAAGCCCTTCAGCGAGACGCGCGAGACGACTCTCGACCTGAACGTCGACGACGTGGACCTGCCTTATTACCTCGGGTACCTCCCTGCCGACACGCCGCTGAAGCTCACCGCGGGCCGCCTCGACGCGAAGCTCGCGCTCGCCTTCGCGCAGCCGCTGAACGGTTCCCCGGCCCTTCTCGTTTCGGGCTCGTACGCGCTGCGGAAGCTCGCGGTCGCCTCCGGCGGCGGCCCCCTCCTTGCGTGCGAGCGCCTCGACACCGTCCTCGACTCCATCGACGTCTTCGGGAAAAAAGCGCGGATAAGGAGCGTGAGGGTCGTGGCGCCGGAGGTCTGGATCCGCCGCGACGAGACGGGCAGCCTCGACATCCTGAGTGCATTCGCGGCGCCAGCCGCGCGGAAGACCCCCGCCGGGAAACCGGAGGCCGAGAGTCCGGCTTTCGGCGTCGAGATCGCCTTGTTCGGGATCGAGGCGGGCAAGGTGCACTACGACGATCACGCGTTCCACCCCGCCTTCCATGCCGTCCTGGAAGACGTCGCGGCCTCCGTGAAGGGCTTTTCGACGGCGGGAGGCAAGCCGGCCGCCCTCGAGGCCTCCGCGAAGACGGACGCCGGCGAGGTCCTCCGCAACACGGGCACCGTTTCGATGGAACCCTTCGTGCTCGAGGGGACGTTCTCGGTGGACGGCGTCCCGCTCAAGCGCTACACGAATCTCCTCGGCGAGTTCGTGCCGCTCGCTTTCGACGACGGAATCCTCGCCCTCGAGACCCGGTACCGCTACGTAACGGGAAAGGACGCGAACACGACGCTGTCGGGGCTCTCGGTCGAGGTGAAGACGCCACGCGTGAGGAAGAAGGGCGAAAAGGAGCCCTTCTTCAAGGCGGCCTCGCTGGCGATCGCGGAGACGTCGCTCGACCTCGCGAAACAGACGTTCGTCCTCGGAAGCCTCGAGAGCGCCGCGGGCTTCCTCGCGGTCGTGCGCGAAAAGGACGGCAACGCGGATCTCATGAAGCTCGTGCCCGAGCCTCCCGCCGGCGCGCCGCCACCGCCTCCGTCGGCGCCGTGGGACGTCCTCGTGAAGAAAGCCGTCCTGAGCGGTTACACCGTCAGGCTGGACGACCGCACCCTGGACCGGCCGGCCCGGTATGCGCTCACGAAGATGGATCTCGCCCTCGAGAACCTCTCGCAGGCGAAAGGCGCGAAGGGGTCGCTCGCAGTGAGATTCGGCGTGGACGGCAAGGGCGTCGCCAGCGCGAAGGGACCCATCGGCTTCAACCCGATCTTCGCGGACCTCGACGTGAGCGTGAAAGGAATCGACCTCGTGCCGATACAGGCCTACGTCCTCCCGAACATCCGGCTCGAGCTCGCGAAGGGCGCCGTGAACGCCGGCGGGAAACTCTCCCTGCGCGAAGACGCAGCGGGCAAGGCGAGCGTCGTTTACGCCGGAGACGCCCTCGTCTCGAACGTCCTGGCGGTGGATGAATCCACGAAGCTCGATTTCCTGAAGTGGGACACGTTTTCGGCGTCCGGCATGAAGGCGGGCTACAACCCGCTCTTCCTCGAGGTGAAGCAGCTCGCCGCCGTGGGGATCGCCTGCGACGTCACGATCGAGGCCGACGGGACGGTGAACCTCCGCAAGATCGTCGGCGCCCCGGCCCTGAGAGACGAGGACGAGGACGCGGCGGTCGTGCCGGGCGACGCCCGGGCCGCGCCGGCGCCGGCCCCCGCTCCCGTCCCGGCGCCCGGAGGGTCCGCGTCGGTGGACCCAGCGACCGAGAAGGATGCCCGACTCGCGATGCCGATCCGGATCGACGAGATCACGCTGCAGGGCGGGCGGATCGGCCTAGCGGACCACTTCGTCAAGCCGAACTACGCGGCGACGCTCGGAGACCTCGGCGGGCGGATCACGGGCCTCTCCTCGGAGGCCGGAACGGTCGCAAAACTCGACCTGCGCGGGAGCCTCGCGAACCATTCCCCGCTCCAGGTCTCGGGCACGATCAACCCGCTCGCGGCGGCGACGTTCGCGGACGTCAAGGCGAGCTTCCGGGAAATCGACCTCCCCTCGTTCACGCCCTATTCGGGCAAGTACGCCGGCTATGCGATCGCGGGCGGCTCGCTGGCGATCGAGGTTGCCTACAAGGTCGAGAACCGAAAGCTCCACGCATCGAACCGATTCCTCGTGAATCAGTTCGATTTCGGCGACAAGGTCGAGAGCAAGGAGGCGACGAAGCTCCCGGTGAGGCTCGCGGTCTCTCTCCTGAAGGACAAGGACGGCGTCATCGACCTCGACCTGCCGATCGAGGGCTCCCTCGACGACCCGAAGTTCCGGATCGGCAAGGTGATCTGGAAGGTCCTCGGGAACCTGATCGCGAAGGCCGCGACGGCGCCGTTCGCGCTCCTCGGGAAGCTCCTCGGGGGGACGGGCGAGGAGTACTCGTCCGTGGACTTCGCGGACGGTCTCGCGACCCTCGACGACGTCGGGCGGAAGAAACTCGACGCGCTCGCGAAAGCCCTCCACGACAGGCCCGCGCTCAAGCTGCAGGCGACCGGGCGCTTCTCGGGCGACAAGGACCTCGAAGCGCTGCGGTCGCTCCGGGTCGAGCGGAAGATCAAGGCCCGGAAGCTCCTCGACCTCGCGAAGAAGGGCGGCGCGCCCTCGGCCGTGGACGACGTCGTCGTGGAGGCCGGAGAGCGCGAGGCGTACCTCAGGAAGGCGTACGGGAAGGAGAAGTTCCCCAAGCCGCGGACGGCGCTCGGATTCGCGAAGGACCTCCCGATCGACGAGATGGAGAAGCTCCTGCTCGCGAACGAGTCCGTGGGCGGAGACGACCTGCGACTGCTCGCCCTCGCTCGTGCCAACGCCGTCAAGGACTACCTGACCGGGCCGGGGGCGGTCGACGCGGCGCGCGTCTTCGTCCTCGAGCCCGGCGCCGAGGCCGTGGCGCAGAAGGAAAAGGCGCGGCCGAGCCGTGTCGACTTCTCGCTGAAGTAACGCCGGAGCGCCCTCTCCGGTTTCTATACTGACCCCATGTGGGAAAGGACGTTCCTGCGGGATCTCGCGGTCGTCCTCGCGGCGTCGTTCCCGGTCCTCTTCGTCTGCCGCCGGCTGAAGCTCCCGCAGGTCGTCGGCTTCCTCGTCACGGGCGTCGCGATCGGGCCGCACGCGCTCGGCTGGGTCCGCGACGCGGACCGCGTCGAGTCGATCGCGGAGTTCGGCGTGGCGCTCATCCTCCTCTTCGTCGGGCTCGAGTTCCCGATCCGCCGGCTGAAGGCTCTCGGCCGGACGTCCCTCGTCGGCGGCACGCTCCAGATGGCCCTGACGGCCGCCGGAGGCTACGCCCTCGTGCGTCTCTGGGGGAGCGCGCCGAACCAGGCTGTCTTTTTCGGCCTCCTCGTGTCGGTCTCGTCCACGGCGGTCGTCCTTCCGATCCTCAAGCAGCGAGACGAGCTCGCGGCGCCTTACGGCCGGCGTTTTCTCGCGGTCGCGCTCTTTCAGGACCTCGCCGTCATCCCGATCCTGCTTTTCCTTCCGGCGCTCGTCTCCGGCACCGGACCGGGGGCGGCCGCCGTCACGGGCCGCGTCGCGATCGCCATCGCCGGAGTCGCGCTTCTCGTCGCGGTCGCGCGGCGGGCGGCCCCGCGCCTCCTCGACGGCGTCGCCCTCATGGGAAGCCGCGAGATCTTCACGGGCGCGGTCGTGGTCCTCGTGCTCGCGATGGTCGCGGCGGGCGAGAAGGCGGGAGTCTCGGCCGCGATGGGCGCGTTCGCCGCGGGGATCGTCCTCGGCGAGAGCGACCACGTTCACGAGGTCGCCGCGACTCTCGCGCCGCTCCACGATCTGCTCTCGAGCCTCTTCTTCGTCTCGATCGGGATGCTCCTCGATCCGGCCTTCCTCGCCCGACACCCGGTCGAGGTCGCCGGCGTCGTCGTCGCCCTCGTCGGCCTCAAGACGGCCGCCGCCTTCACCGCGCTGCGGGCGGCGGGGACTGTCCCCCGGACGGCGTTGCGCGCGGCGCTCGCCCTCGCGAACGTGGGAGAGTTCTCGTTCGTCCTCGCGACGACCGGAGTCTCGCTCGCGCTCCTCTCGGGCGAGGCTCAGCAGATCGTCCTCGCGGCGACCGTCGGCACGCTCGTCCTCGCTCCCTTCCTCGTCGCGGCCGGGCCGGCCCTCGCCTTGCGCCTGAGAGAGGCCGTCGAGGATCCCGGCGAAGGGCCGGAGGCGCCGCTCGCGCGGCACATCGTGGTCGTCGGGGCCGGGCTGAACGGCACGAACGTCGCGCGCGTCCTCCACGAGACGGGCATCCCGCACGTCCTCGTGGACATCGACCCGGAGCGCGTGGCGGCGGCGCGGCACGAGGGGCTGCACGCGCTCCGCGCCGACGCGACGGGGCTCGAGGGCCTGCGCGCCGCCGGCGTCGAGCGCGCGCTCGGTGTCGTCGTGACGATCCCCTACCCGGACGCCTGCCGGCGCGTCGTGCGCCTCGCCCGGATGCGCAACCCGGACGTGCGGCTCCTCGTGAGGACGCGCTACGTCAAGGAGGTCGAGATCCTCCGCGCGCTGGGCGCGGACGAAGTCATCCCTGAGGAGTTCGAGACGTCCATCGAGCTCGTCGCGCGCGTTCTGCGCCTCCTCCACGTGCCGGGAAACATCGTCGCGACCCAGATCCGCGTCCTGCGCGACGAAGCGTACCGGCGGCTGCGCGACCCGCAGTCGAAGGCGGAAAGCGGCCGGCGACTCTCGGCTCTCGTCGCCGCCGGGACGAGCGAGCTCTTCCTCGTCATGCCCGACGCCGTTCCCGATGGCCGGCTGCTCTCGGAGCTGGACCTCGCGGCCGCGCACGTCGCGGTGCCGGCGGTCCTGCGCGACGGCGTCCCGTATGCGCCGCCGCCGGAGGACCTCCGCCTCGCCGCGGGGGACACGCTCGTCCTCGTCGGCGCGCACGAAGACCTCACGCGCGTCCTCACCCGCCTCGAGGCAAGCGCGGACGCGCCGGCCGCGGGTTGATTTCGCGTCGAAGGCCGGTCTCCGGGGCCGGTCTCCGGGGTTGACTCCCGGCTGTTCCGGGCACACATTGTTCCCTGCCTGGGGGTGGCCCGAGAGGGCCTGAGATCAAACCCCTGAACCTGATCCGGTTCGAACCGGCGTAGGGAAAGGCAGAAAGAGCCGCTATGTCATCGAAAATCCTCCGCGTCACGTTACTTCTGGTCTTCGTCCGGGCGGCAGCCGCCGCGCGCGCGCAAGAGGCCACCTCCACCCCCGCTCCCACGGCGACTCCGACGCCGCCTTCCGCTTCCGCGCCTCACGTCTCGGAGAACGTCGTCGTGAAGGCGCTCCGCGCCGACGACGTCGCGCCCGTCACGAAGACCGACCTCGACCGGCCCTCTCTGGCCGCGAAGAGCTGGGGGCAGGAGATGCCCGTGCTCCTGACGGAGTCGCCTTCCGTGACGGCGTACTCCGAGACGGGCTCGGGGCAGGGCTACGCGTACCTGTCGCTGCGCGGGATCCAGCAGACGCGCGTGAACATGACGTTCGACGGCGTGCCGCTGAACGAGCCGGAAGACTCGGCCGTCTACACGACCGACTTCGCGAACCTCACGGGAAACGTCGGAAGCGTGCAGGTCCAGCGCGGGGTCGGGACGTCCACCGTGGGCGCCGCTGCCTTCGCGGGCTCGGTCAACTTCCAGAGCCTCGACCCGTCCCTCTCGCCCTCGCTGGACCTCCAGCTCGGGGCCGGCTCGTTCGGCACGGCGCGCGCGAGCGCGAACTGGAACAGCGGGACGTTCGGCGGCGGCTGGCGCCTGTCGCTCCGCCCCACGTGGCAGACGACGGACGGCTTTCGAGACAGCTCGGGCGTGAAGCAGGACAGCTTCTTCTTTTCGGCCGGGCGCGACTTCGAGACGTCGACGCTGCGGTTCTCGGGCTTCGTCGGCGAAGAGCGCATCCAGCAGGCCTTTCTCGCCGTGGAAAAGGACGTTCTCGAGAAGGACCTCACGTTCAACCCGATGCAGCCCGAGGAGAGGGACCATTTCTTCGAAGCCCTCGTGACGGGCCAGTTCACGAAGGCGCTCGGCGCCGACGCGAGCCTCTCGCTTCAGGGCTACGTCGTGGGGGCGGGCGGCTGGTACCGCCTCTTCGCGGACGAGACGAACCGCACAGGCCTTCAGGAGTACGGCCTGTCGTGGGGCTTCGGCGGCGGCCTCGCGACGTACACGCGCGATTTCGGGACCTTCCACCTGACCGCCGGCGCCCACGCGTACGGCTACCGCAGCACTCACACGCAGGACGAGGTGGACGGCCCGCGCAACTACCTGAATCACGGGTACAAGAACGAAGTCAGCGGCTTCGTGAAGCTGCTCGGCAACCTCGGCGCGTGGCATCCGTTTCTCGACGCGCAGGTGCGGTACGCGCACCTGTCCTACTCGGGCGACGTGGGTGAGGCCGGCCGCGGCTGGACGTTCTTCAACCCGAAGGCCGGAGTGCGGCTCGAGCTGTCCGGCCGCTCGAGCGCCTACGTGTCGGTCGGCCGCACCGAACGCGAGCCGGCGCGCTCGGACATCCTGCTCGGCGAGGACAACGCTTCGGTGCTGCCGGACTTCGGCGGCGTCAGGCCCGAGAGCGTCTGGGACGTCGAGCTGGGCGGCGAGTGGCGGACGAAGAACCTCGTCCTCAAGGCGAATCTCTACGACATGGAATTCCACGACGAGATCGCGCTCACGGGCGAGCTCTCGCCGATCGGGGCTCCCCTTCGGCGCAACGTGGACCGGAGCTTCCGCCGCGGGCTCGAGCTGGACGCCGCATGGCAGGCGCTGCCCGCCCTGCGCGTCACGGCTGCGGTGAACCTCAACCGCAGCCGGATCAGCGCGTGGACGCAGTTCTACGACGTGTTTGACGCCGACGGAAACGTCACGGGCTCGACTTCGCGGACGTTCCACGACGTCAGGCCCGTCGGGACGGCGCCGTTCGTCGCGACGGCCGGCCTCGAGACCACGGCCCTTTCGGGCGTCACGGCGGGCCTCACGGGGCGCTACGTCGCGGCCTCGTGGCTGGACAACACGGACACGGAGGGCCTCGAGGCGCCGCGGTTCTTCCAGCTCGACGCCTCCTTCCGGTTCGACCTCTCGCGCCTCGTCGTGGCGGGCAACCCGCGCCTCTCGGTGCGCGTCAACAACCTCCTCGACAACCGCCGCATCTTTCCGAGCGGGTACTCGTTCCTCTTCGTGACGCGCGACACGGGACAGGACACGGTCTCGGGCATTCCGTACTACTACGCGGCGGCGACGCGCAGCGTGTCCGTGACGCTCGACCTCGGCCTCTGGTGAGTCCTCTCGAGGTCCTGGGCGCCGCGTCGGGCGCCCTCGGCGTGTGGCTGACGGCGCGCGAGAACGTGTGGTGCTGGCCCGTGGGCCTCGTGAACGTGGCCGTCTACGCGCTCGTCTTCCGCGACGCGAAGCTGTACGCGGACATGGGTCTTCAGGCGGTCTATTTCGCGCTGTGCCTCTACGGCTGGTGGGCCTGGCTGCGCGGAGGCGCGGCGCACGGGCCGCTCGTCGTTTCGCGCGCGCCCCGGGCCGTCCTCGCGGCGTGCGCGCTTCTCGGCGTCGTCTTCGCGGCCGCGCTGGGGATCTTCCTCGACGCGAGGACCGACGCGGCGCTGCCGTTCTGGGACGCGGGAACGACGTCGTTCAGCCTCGCCGCGCAGTTCCTCCAGTCGCGCAAGTGGATCGAGAACTGGCCGCTCTGGATCGCGGTGGACACCGTGTACGTGGGGATGTACGTCGTGAAGCGCCTGTACCTCACCGCGGGCCTCTACGCCTTCTTCCTCGTGCTGGCGGGAATCGGCCTCGCGGCGTGGAGGCGCAGCCTCGCCGGGGCGGGCGCCACCGCGTGAACGTGCGGAGAATCGTCCTGACGGGTGGAGAGTGCACGGGCAAGACGACGCTCGCGCAGGCGCTGGCCCGGCGCCACGACGCCGTGTGGGTGGCGGAAGCCGCGCGCGAGGTTGCCCTCGCGAAGGCCGGGCCCCTGGGACCGGAGGACGTGGAGCCGATCGCGCGCGCTCATGTGGCCGCCGCCGATGCGGCGCTCCGCGAGGCGGCCCGGCGGGAGAGGCCCGCCGTCTTCTTCGACCAGGATCTCCTGTCGACCGTCGTCTATGCGCGCCATTACTACGGCCATTGCCCGCGCTGGATCCCGAGGCTCGCCGCCGAAAGGCTCGGAGACCTCTACCTCCTCTGTCACACGGACCTTCCGTGGCTTCCCGATCCGGCGCGCGACCGCGGTGAGAGGCGCGACGAGATGCACGCGCTCTTCGCCGCGGCTCTCGCCGAGGCCGGAGCGCACGTCCTGGACGTCACCGGACGGGGAGAAGAGCGCGAGGAGCGGGCGGAGGCCGCCGTGGCGGAGCTTCTCGCGCGGGGCCCCTGAGGCTCCCGTCACTCCCCTTCCAGAAGCACGCGCGCCGAGGCGAGCTCGATCTTCTTCGATTCGTCGACCTCCGGGTACGCGAGAGCGAGGTCTTCCATCGCGTCGATGATCGCGGCGCCCACGAGGAGATGCGTGAACCACTTGTTGTCCGCCGGCACGACGTACCACGGCGCGTGCGGGGTCGCCGTGCCCCGGATCATCTCCTCGTACGCACGCATGTAGTCCTTCCAATGCTGGCGCTCCTTCGCATCGGCCTCGGAGAACTTCCAGTTCTTCTCCGCGCGGTCGAGGCGCTCGAGGAAGCGGCGCTTCTGCTCCCTGCGCGAGACGTTGAGGAAGAACTTCAGGACGATCGTTCCGTTGCGGGCGAGGTGCCTCTCGAAAGCCGCGATGCTCTCGAAACGGTGCGTCCAGACGTCCTTCGTCACGAGACGTGACGGGAGCTTCTGCCCCTCGAGAAACTCGGGGTGCACCCGCACGACGAGGACCTCCTCGTAGTACGACCTGTTGAAGATGCCGATCCGCCCGCGCTCGGGGAGGCACTTCGTCGTGCGCCAGAGGAAGTCGTGGTCGAGGTCCTCGGCCGAGGGTGTCTTGAACGAGTAGACCTGGCAGCCCTGCGGGTTCACGCCCGACATGACGTGCTTGATCGTGCCGTCCTTGCCCGCGGCGTCCATGGCCTGGAAGATCAGGAGAATCGCCCAGCGGTCCTGCGCGTACAGCTTGTCCTGGAGCGCCGCGAGGCGCTCGATGTCCCTCTGAAGGAGGGCGCGTGCTTTCTTCTTGCTCGGCGCGAGATGGGCGGTGTCGCCCGGGGAATGGTCCTTCAGCCGGAACCGCTTTCCGTTCGCGATCCGATAGGGACGGACGAACCGCTCGAGCTTCGACATGGGGGACCCCCGGCAAGCATGATTCAGCCGGCCGGGGCGGGCAAGCCGGCGCCGCGGAGAGGCTTCTTCAGCGCCGCCGCACGCCGAGGAGCGACAGCAGGAACGACCCGAAGAGGGCCTGCGTCCCGAGGACGAGGAGCAGGACGCCCGGGATCATCCAGCGCATCGTCAGCGTGTAGGAGAGGTCGTGGAAGCCGGCGCCGGCCCAGAGGCACACGACGCGGCCCACGAGAGCGCCGCCCGCGAGAAGGGACGCCGTCCCGGCCGCGAGACCCGTCTCGAGAGTGATCCAGCGGTCGAAGAGGCGCTCGAGGAGCGGATCTCTCGGGAGGAGGCCTTCGGTGACGCCGAAGACCTTCGCGCACAGGCCCGCGAAGATCGCCCCGGCTCCCACGAGGACCATCGCCGCCCCGGCGAGCATCGTGTGGACGTCGAGCGTGGCCGGGCCGAGCGCGCGCGGACCGGGAAGCAGCCACACGATGAGCGCGGCGCCCGTGACGGCGAGCGCGAGGCCGGGCACGAGGAAGAGCCAGCGCGGCGAGTAGAGGAGGAGGAAACGCAGGTGGCGCCAGCCGTCGCGCCACGTCCGGAGGTGCGGAGGCCGTGAGCGCCCGTCCCGGCGGAGCCGCACCGGGATCTCGGTGATCGTCAATCCGAAGAGCACGGCCTTCACGACCATCTCGCTCGCGTACTCCATGCCGGTCGTCCTGAGGTCGAGGCCGAGAATCGCGTCCCGGCGAAAGCCGCGCAGGCCGCAGTGGAAGTCGGACACGCGGGTGCGGAAGAAGAGCCGGCCGAGCCCGGTGAGGACCGGGTTCCCGAGCCAGCGGTGAAGCGGCGGCATCGCGCCCTTCTCGATCACGCCACGGAAGCGCGAGCCCATGACGAGGTCCGCGCCCGCGTCGAGGGCCTTCACGAAGTCCGGAGCGGCGCCGAAGTCGTACGAGAGGTCCGCGTCCCCCATGACGACATACCGGCCGCGCGCCGCCGCGAGACCTCCCGCGAGCGCGGCGCCGTAACCCCGGGCGGCGACCGTCATGACGCGCGCCCCGGCGCGCGTCGCGAGCTCGCGCGAGCCGTCCGTCGAGCCGTTGTCGGCCACGAGCACCTCACCGTCGATTCCGGTCCGGGCCAGGGCGGCCAGCGCCTCGGCGACGCACCCCGCGACGGTTTCCGCCTCGTTCAGGCAGGGCATGAGGACGGAGACGGTGAGAGGAGCTGTTTCCGCCGGCACGACCCATTGTCGCCGAGTCCACCCCGGACGCGCCGGCGTGGTGTATTTTCAGGAGGGGGTCTGACCGACGTGCTACGCGCATCGCTCGTGGATTACGTCAACGCCTGGCCGCTGACGTGGGGTTTCCTGCGCGGGGCGGTGGACGGCGTCGAGGCGCTGACGGACACCCCGTCCGCCTGCGCCGACCGCCTCGCGCGCGGGGAGGTCGAGGCCGGGCTCGTGCCGTCGATCGAGGCCGCGCGCATCCCCGGCATCCGGATCGTGCGCGGCGTGGGGATCGCGTCCCGCGAGCGCGTGCGGAGCGTCATCCTCGTGAGCCGGCAGCCCCTCGAGGACGCGAAGACGGTTGCCGCCGACGTCGCGTCCCGCTCGTCCACCGCGATGGCGCGGATCCTGTTCCGCGATCTCCTCGGCAGGAAGCCCGAATTCCACGCGGCCGCGCCCGATCTCGGCGAGATGCTCGCCCACCACGATGCGGCCCTCCTCATCGGGGATCCGGCGTTGAAGGCAAACCTCTCCGGCCTTCACGTCCTCGACCTCGCGGAGGGCTGGCAGCGCCTCACGGGGCTGCCGTTCGTGTTCGCCGTGTGGGCCGTGCGGCCGTCCGTGCCGCCCGAGCCGTTCCTCTGGTCGCGCGAATACGCGAAAACGCATCTGGCGGAGATCGTCGCCGTGGCCTCGCAGCGGACGGGACTCGGGCAAGCGACGCTCCACGAGTACCTCCAAGGGAACCTCCACCACGACCTCGAGGCCGAGGACGAGCAGGGCCTCGCCGAGTTCTACCGGCGCGCGCACGCTCACGGCCTCCTCCCGTCTTCCGACCTGCCGCCCTTCGCGGGGGTGCCGCTCGTTCCCCGCCGGGGAGACTGACGTGTCCGCCGTCGCAATCCCCGCCCCGGCGGCTTTGGCCTTCCTGCCGAACGCGCCCGTACCCGGACTCGGCGGGTCACGCCGCGTGGCCGAGGCCCTTGCGCACGTCCGCGGAGGCGAGCGCCTCGGGTGGGGCGAAGCCCTCACTCTCTTCCGGGAAGCGACCGTGCTCGAGGCCGGCGCGGCGGCGGGCGAGGTCAGGCGGCGGAAGCATCCCGAACGTCGCGTCACGTACCAGGTCGACCGGAACGTCAACTACACGAACGTCTGCATCTACCGCTGCGCGTTCTGCGCGTTCTACCGGCCCGCGGGCGACGCAGAGGGTTACGTCCTGCCGCTCGAGGAGATCGGAAAGAAGGTCGAGGAGACGATCGCGCTCGCCGGCACGGGCATCCTGTTACAGGGTGGCGTTCACGCCGACCTGCCGTTCTCCTTCTACGAGGAGCTGCTCTCGTTCCTCAGGGAGAAGTATCCGCGGGTCCACCGCCACGCGTTCTCGGCGCCGGAGATCTACTTCCTCGCGAAGAAGGAGAGGACGACCATCGCGGACGTCCTCCAACGCCTGAAGAGGGCGGGCCTCCAGTCCGTACCGGGCGGCGGCGCCGAGATTCTCGAGGACGGCGTGCGCAAGCGCATCTGGGCGCTCACGAAAGCGCCGACCGAGAAGTGGGCCGAGGTGCACCGCGAGGCGCACCGCCTCGGCCTGCCGACCACGGCCACGATGATGTTCGGCGTGGGCGAGACGCACGAAGAGCGCCTCCGGCATTTCGACGTCGTGCGGCGCGTGCAGGACGCGTCGCTCGCCGAAGGCGTCGAGAGCTTCACGGCCTTCATCCCGTGGACGTTCCAGGAGGAGAACACGGCGATGGACGGCACGGTCGAGACCGCGGGCGGCTACGACTACCTGCGCACGCTCGCGATCGCGCGCCTGTATCTCGACAACGTGCCGCACGTGCAGGGGTCGTGGCTCACCCAGGGCGCGAAGATCGGGAGCGTCGCGATGTCGTTCGGGGCGGACGACCTCGGCTCGATCATGATCGAGGAGAACGTCGTCGCCGCGGCGGGCTCGCACAACCGGATGGGCGAGGAGGCGATGCTCCATCTCATCAGGGACGCCGGGTTCACGCCGGTCAAGCGCGGGTCCGTCTACGAGCGCTGCCGCGAGGCGTGCTGCCGGGACCTGCCGCCGCTGTGACCGTAAACCTCGCCGCCGCCCGCGCGTAGACCGGGGCAGGAGGTTGTCCATGCGTTTACGCGCTTTCGGATCCTTCGCGGCGGTCCTCGTGTTCGCGGCCCTCTCCCGCGGTCCTGCCGTCGCCCAGGACACGGCGGTCGGCTTCCAGTCCGTCGAGTGGTCGCCGGACGGCAAGCGCCTCCTCGTCTCCGCGATCGAAAGAAAGCCCGACTGGTCCGACTACGATCCCGAGAAGTGGAAGCTCGTCCTCGTCGACCTCGAAACGGGGGCGCTTCGCAAGGTCGAGACGGGCTCGCCGTCCGGCAGTTTCTCACCGGACGGGAAGAGGGTCGTCTACGGAAAGAACTGGGGCGGGAACTGGGAGGTCTACGCCATGGACCTCGCGACGGGCGATCGCGTGAACGTGAGCCGGAGCCCGGCGAAGGACGGCGCGCCCACGTGGTCGCCGGATGGGACACGGATCGCCTTCACGTCGGACCGCGACGGGGCGCAGGAAATCTGGACCGCCGCGCCGGACGGGTCTGGTGCGAAGCGGCTCACGCGCAGCGAGGGCGCGAAGCCCTTCAGCCCGGAGTGGTCGCCCGATGGCAGGGAGGTTCTCTACTACCTCGAGAAGGGCGACAACAAGGACCAGGTCTGGGTGATCGGGGCGGACGGCACCGGCGCCGCGAATGTGACGCACGACGACGACCACAACATCTTCCCGGGCTGGGGGCCGAAGGGATTGCTCGTCTTCGCCGTCAAGGACAAGCTCGTCACGATGCCGCGCGCAGGCGGGTCCAAGACGGAGATCAAGGGCGCCGCCGGTTTCTGGGCGCGCGTGTTGCCGGACGGGACGCGGATCGCATGGATCGACAACAAGAACGGACCGGCCGTGTGGGTCGCCCGCCTCACGGGCGACCACGTCGAGGACGCGAAGAAGCCGTTCGAGCCGGCGGCGCTCAAGGGTAAGTAGCCGCTCGAGCGCCGGAACCCCTGCCGCTCTCGCGTTGTTCTAGGCCAGGTCGAAGACGAGGAACTCGGTCTCGCCGTTCGGCGCCTTGAACGTGAAGGCCGTTTCGTCCGAGGCCGCGAGGCCGTCGCCGGCCGACAGCGCATGCCCGTTCACCTCGACCGTGCCGCGGAGCGCCTGAGCCCACAGATGCCGCCCTTTCGGGAGCGAGAGGGACGTCGAGGCGCCGGCGTCGAGCACGGACGCGTAGAGCTTCACACCCTGACGGAGGGCGATCGAACCTTCCGCGCCGTCGGGGGAGGCGACGAGTCGCAGGCGGCCCGTCTTGCCGGCCTTTTCGACGCGCATCTGCCCATAGCGCGGCGGGGCGCCGGCCTGGTCCGGGAGGATCCAGATCTGGACGAAGTGGAGGACCTCGGTGTCGCTCGCGTTGAACTCGCTGTGGCGCACACCCGTGCCGGCGCTCATGTACTGGACGTCTCCCGGAACGATCGTGGACCCGGTCCCCAGGCTGTCCTTGTGGGCGAGCGCGCCCTCGAGGACGTAGGAGACGATCTCCATGTCCCGGTGGCCGTGCGTGCCGAAGCCCAATCCGGGCTTCACGCGGTCCTCGTTCAGGACGCGCAGCGCCCGGAAGCCCATGTGGCGCGCGTCGTGGTAGTCGGCGAACGAGAACGAATGGCGCGTGTCGAGCCAGCCGTGGTCGGCGTGCCCGCGGTCCTCGGCCTTCCGGAGCGTGATCATGGGCGGACTGTCAACGCGAAGGACCCGTCCCATATTCCCGGGCCAGAATCCCCTGTCGCCCCATGACCCTGTCGCCGGGTGCTCGCCTCGGCCCGTACGAAATCCTCGCCCCGCTCGGGCGCGGGGGAATGGGCGAGGTCTGGCGGGCGCGGGACACGCGTCTTGGGAGAGACGTCGCGGTGAAGGTCCTGCCGGAGGAGTTCTTCGAAGACGAGGAGAAGCGTGCGCGCTTCGGCCTTGAGGCGCGCACGCTGGCGAGCCTCAATCATCCGGGGATCGCCGTTCTCTACTCCTCCGAAGAAATCCCCGGTTCTTCTCCCGCCGCCTCCCGCCATCTCCTCGTCATGGAGCTCGTCGAAGGCGAGCCGCTGAACAACCGCATGAAGGCCGGGACGATGCCCATGGGCGAGGCGCTTTCCATCAGCCGCGACATCGCGGCCGCATTGGAGGCGGCGCACGCGAAAGGGATCGTCCACCGCGACCTCAAGCCCGGCAACGTGATGGTGTCGCGCGAGGGGAGGGTCAAGCTCCTCGATTTCGGTCTCGCGAAGGCCCTCGAGAAGGAGCCGGCCTCGAACTGAGCTATAGCCTCTTTCCTTTCGCCGCCTGACCGCGGAGCAGAAAGGTCCTCGGGAATCTCCCCTCGCCGCACACCTTGAACGAGCCGAAGTCCTTGAACCAGGGGCCGTCGGGAGCATCCGGTTCCGACTCTCTCCACGACTTCAGCTGATAGAGATCCTCGACGGTGATCTTCCGGTCGCGGAGTCGGTCGAACAGGTGGTCGCGAAGGGCAGGCGGGAGGCCCGCCCACTGGATCTTCGGCACTAGGAGCCGAAGGTCATTCGGGCGAGCTCTTCCTTGAGGCGCCCCTGCTCTCCCGCGTCAGCGGAACGGGCCAGCCGGTCTGCGAGATCGAAGAACTGCTTCCTCTCGCGCTCCCTTGCATCGAGACCGTCCACGATCAGTTCCACGATGACGCGGTTGGCGCTCGTACGCCGGCGCTTGGCCAGCGCCTGGACGCGTCGGGCGACTCCCGACGGGAGGCTGACGCTCTGTCGTACGGCCGTCCGGGATGCACTCACGGCCGCACGATACACCAGTTTGCACCAGTGTGCACCATCACGCCGTCACTCAGAGCTTCTCTGAGATCGACTTCGCCTGCAGGAAGAGCCCGAGATAGTCGCGCCCGCCGGCCTTGCTGTCGGTGCCCGACATGTCGAACCCGCCGAACGGGTGGACGCCCACGAGCGCGCCCGTGCACTTGCGGTTGATGTACAGGTTGCCCGTGTGGAGGCGCCTCTTGGCCTCCGCGATGCGGAACCGGTCGCGGCCGAAGTACGAGCCCGTGAGGCCGTACTCGCTCGCGTTCGCGAGCTCGATCGCGTGCGAAAAGTCGCGCGCCTCGGTGATGCCGAGCACGGGCCCGAAGATCTCCTCGCGGAAGATGCGTGCCGTTCTCTTCACGTCGTAGAAGACGGTCGGCTGGACGAAGTTGCCCGTGCGGCCGTTCCACGTGCCGCCGGTTCCGAGCTTCGATTCGCGTCGGCCCGCCTTGATGTAGTCCGTCACGGTCTTGAGCTGGCGCTCGGAGGCGACGGGGCCCATGAAGTTCTTCCCGTCCCGCGTCGGCCCGACCGTGAGCTTCGCCGTGCGGGCGATCACGGCGTCCACGAAGCGCCTGTAGAGACGCCTGTGCACGATGGCGCGCGAGCAGGCCGAGCACTTCTGGCCCTGGAATCCGAAGGCCGAGGCGACGACCTGCGCGACGGCGAAGTCGAAGTCCGCGTCCTCGTCCACGATGATGAAGTCCTTGCCCCCCATCTCGAGGACGGTGCGCTTGATCCAGCGCTGGCCGCGCGCGATCCTCGCCGCCTTCTCGTGGATGCCGAGGCCCACCGCCTTCGAGCCCGTGAAGGAGATGAAACGCGTGGCGGGCGCTTCGACGAGGAAATCGCCGACGTCGCTGCCGGGTCCCGGAAGGTAATTCACGACGCCGTCCGGCACGCCGGCCTCCTCGAGGAGCGTGAAGACTTTCCAGGCGATGAGCGGCGTGTCCGACGCCGGCTTGAGGACGACCGCGTTTCCGGTGACGACGGCCGCGGCGGTCATCCCGGTGAGGATCGCGTTCGGGAAATTCCACGGCGGGATGACGGCGCCGGCCCCGAGCGGCAGGTAGCGCGTCTCGGGGAACTCGCCGCGGTACGGCGTCACGGGGATCTCGCCTCCCCAGCGCAACATCTCGCGGGCGTAGAACTCGAGGAAGTCGATCGCCTCGGCGGTCTCGACGTCGGCCTCGGGCCAGGACTTGCCGATCTCGAGCACCATCGTCGCGGAGAACTCGTGCTTCTTCTCGCGCATGCGCGCGGCGGCACGAAGGAGCACGGATGCCCGCTCGCGGGGCGCGACGTCACCCCACGTCTTCTGGGCCTTCACGGCCGCTTCGAGCGCCATTCCCGCGACCTTGCGATCCGCGAGGTGATGGCGTGAAAGGACGTCGGCCCGGTCGGCCGGGTTCCGGTTCTCGAGGAGGCGTCCGGTCCGGAGGCGCCGGCCGGCGGCGACGACGGGGATCTCGGCACCCTTCTGGCGCTCGAGCCGCGCGAGCGCCGACTCGAACGCCGAGCGGGACTCGGCCTGTGAAAAGTCGGTGAACGGCTCGTTGCGGAAATCTTCCAGCATGGGAGGGGCATTCTATCGCGACACGCGACTCTGTACGCGCCGGCCCGCATCGCATCGGTACCCCAGCGCCTTCGCAAGCAAAATGGCTTCGACCCCGTCAACGTGATGGCGAAAACCCCGCATCGGCGCCCCGGCCGGCCTCGGGACTCCCCAATATTGATTTTGTGCTCTGCCTTGTGACATAGTTGCGGCTCAGGGAGGAACGATCAGATGGATAAGAGTCCAGCAGGCATTCGAACGTTCGTCATGGATCAGCTCAAGAAGAACAAGGCGCTCACGGAGCGCGAAGTGAAGGCCGCGATCGGCAAGGTGTTCAAGTTGAATCCCAAGACGATCAGCGCGGGAATCATCCGCGACGTGCGCAAGCGTCTCGGAATCGACCGTCCGGGCGCGATTGCCTACGCGAAGGCCATGCTCAAGAAGGACCCCGTGCTCGAGGCCAAGAGAGTCATCGACGCGGTGGGCTCGAAGTTCGGGGTCCGTCTCGGACCGCCGGACGTCTCCCGCCTTCGTCCCGCCGGTTCGAGGCGGCGGCGCTCCGCGCGCAAGGCGGTCACCGCGGCCGCGGGTGGCGCATCCGTCCGGCGCGGCAAGCCCGGGCGTCCCCCGAAGGCCGCGCGCTCCGGCGGCGCGATCTCGGTGACGTACCAGGGCAATGGGAAACCCGCCGATCTCGCGGCGTTCTTCCGCAGCCTCGCGGGGCAATAGCCGCGCGTCCCGCGGTTTGACCATGCGCGGGGGGACCCGCATAATCCGCGGTCCCTGCGTGCACTGGGGGGTCGTCCAACGGTAGGACTCCAGACTCTGGATCTGGCTATCGGGGTTCAAATCCCTGCCCCCCAGCCACTTGTCCGTCCGCCTCTGGCGGACGAGCGCGCTATCGTACGGTCTTCCCCAGTCCGACCTTTCTGAGAATTCTCTCTCCGAAGAACACCGCAAGCCCGACGCCCGCGGTATCGGCGAGGACGTCCCCGAGCTCGACGTCGCGGCCGGGCGTGAACGACTGGTGGATCTCGTCCGAGCAGCCCCAGAGCAGGCTCGCGAGGATCAGGAAGACGGCCGTCTTGACCCGGCTCCAGCCTTCGCCGAATCGCGCGGCGCGGACCGCGAGGACGCCCGTCACGAAGAAGTAGGCGACGTGCTCGACCTTGTCCTTTTCCGGAAACCAGGGGCCCAGGGGAGGCAGGCCGTGCGGGGGCTGCGCCGAGAGAAAGAACTCGTAGCCGAGGAGGAGCGCGACGGGCGCCCAGAGAAGGAGTCGTCCTTTGGCCGTCACGCGCCGGCGCGCGCCTTCTTCTCGATCCTGCCCCACGTGTCGCGCAGCGAGACGGACCGGTTGAAGACGAGACCCGAAGGGCCGCTGTCCGGGTCGACCATGAAGTAGCCAACGCGCTCGAACTGGAAAACGTCGCTCCTCTTCGCCGAGGAGAGAGACGGCTCGACGCGGCAACCGGTCTTCACGACGAGCGAGCCGGGATTGAGATTCGCGAGAAGGTCGCGTCCCTCCGGCGCCTCGTCCGGGTTCGGCTTCGAGAAGAGCCGGTCGTAGAGGCGGACCTCGGCCGCGAGCGCATGCGCGGCCGAGACCCAGTGAAGCGTCCCCTTCACCTTCCGGCCGGCGAGCGCGTCGCCGCCGCGCGTGTCCGGGTCGTACCGGCATCTCAGCTCCGTGATCGCGCCGGTCGCGGCGTCCTTCACGATCTCCTCGCACCGGATGATGTAGGCCCAGCGCAAACGGACCTCCTGCCCCGGCGAGAGCCGGTGGTATTTCGGTGGCGGCACCTCGCGGAAATCGTCGCGGTCGATGAAGAGCTCGCGCGAGAAAGGCACCTTCCGCGTCCCCTGCGCGGCGTCCTCGGGGTTGTTGACGGCGTCCAGCTCCTCGACCTTCCCCTCCGGATAGTTCGTGAGGACGAGGCGCACGGGATCGAGGACGGCCATGACGCGCGGCGCGCGGCGATTCAGGTCTTCGCGCAAGCAGTGCTCGAGGAGCTCGACCTCGACGACGCTGTCGCGCTTGGCGAGCCCGATTCGGTCGCAGAAGTCGCGCAAGGCCTCGGGCGTGAAGCCGCGGCGCCTCAGCCCCGCGAGCGTGGGCATGCGCGGGTCGTCCCAGCCCGTCACGTGCCCTCCCGTCACGAGTTGGAGGAGCTTCCTCTTGGAGAGAAGCGTGTACGTGAGGTTCAGCCGCGCGAACTCGATCTGGCGCGGGCGGGACGGAAGGTCGAGGGCCTCGAGGCACCAATCGTACAGCGGCCGGTGGTCCTCGAACTCCAGCGTGCAGAGCGAGTGGGTGATGCCCTCGATCCAGTCCGACAGCGCGTGCGCGTAGTCGTACATCGGATAGATGCACCAGGCGTCGCCCGTGCGGTGATGCGTGGCCTTGCGGATGCGGAAGAGAGCCGGATCGCGCAAGTTGATGTTGGGCGACGCCATGTCGATCTTCGCGCGTAGCGTGCGCGAGCCGTCGGAGAACTCGCCGGCGCGCATGCGCCGGAAAAGGTCCAGGTTCTCGCCGGCCGGACGCTCGCGCCACGGGCTGTTGCGGCCCGGCTCGGTGAGCGTGCCGCGGTAGGCGCGGACCTCGTCGGCGGAGAGGTCGCACACGTAGGCCTTGCCCGAGCGGATCAGCGTCTCGCCGAATTCGTAGAGCTTTTCGAAGTAGTCCGACGCGTAGAAGAGCCGGTCCTGCCAGTCGAACCCGAGCCAGTGCACGTCCTCCTGGATCGAATCCACGTACTCGGTCTCTTCCTTGAGCGGGTTCGTGTCGTCGAAGCGGAGGTTGCACGTCCCCCCGTACTCGCTCGCGACGCCGAAGTTGAGGCAGATCGACTTGGCGTGCCCGATGTGGAGGTAGCCGTTCGGCTCGGGAGGGAAGCGCGTCGCGACGCGTCCCGCGTGCTTTCCCGTGCGCTTGTCCTCGTCGAGGATCTCGCGGATGAAGTCTTTTCCGGGGGCCTCGGGCGAGGGAGCGGGCGCTGGGTCCATGGTCTTCCTCAGTGTGCCACGGGCGCGCCCGACATGCGGTCTGCGAAGGCCACGAGGCGCCGCAAGGTGGTCTCTCTGCCCAGCACCTCGATCACCTCGAAGAGCGGAGGAGACGCCAGGACGCCGGTGAGAGCGAGGCGGGCGGGCTGCGCGAGGTCTCCGAGCTTGACGCCTCTCTCGGCGGCGAGAGCGCGGGCGGCCTCTTCGAGCGCCGCGTGGGAGAACGGCTCGAGGAGAGAGAGGCGCTCGGCGAGCGCGCGCAGGAGGACCGCCGATTCGGGCTTGCCGAGTTTCTTCAGCCCCGAGGCCTCGAACTCCTTCGGGTCCTCGCCATAGATCGCCAGGGCGTGAGCCAACTCGACGAGCGTCCGCGCGCGCGAGCGATGAAGCGCGATCGCGCGGTCGAGCAGCCCGGCGTCGATATGCGAAACCTGAAACGGCTCGAGCATCCCAGCGAGGGTCGCGGCCGGAATTTCCTGGAGGTACTGCCCGTTCAGCCAGGCGAGCTTCTCGTGGTCGAAGCGCGACGGAGACGGGCCGATGCGCTCGAGCGAGAAGAGCGAGGCCATCTCGCCAAGGGTCATCCTCTCCTTGTCCTCGCCGGGCGACCAGCCCAGGAGCGCGAGGAAGTTGTCGAGCGCGTCGGGAAGGTATCCCTGCGCCTGAAACTCCTCCACGCCCGCCGCGCCGTGGCGCTTGCTCAGTTTCTTGCCGTCGGCGCCGAGGATCATTCCGAGGTGCGCGAAGACCGGCTGCGAGGCGCCGAGCGCCCGAAAGAGCGCCACGTGCTTCGGCGTGTTCGGCAGGTGGTCGACGCCGCGGATGACATGCGTGATTCCCATCGCGACGTCATCCACGCAGGCGGTGAAGTGGTAGAGCGGGTGGCCGTCGGAGCGCACGAGGACGAAGTCGTCGAGCGCTCCCGCCGGGAACTCCGCGCGCCCCTGCACGACGTCGTCCACGACGAAAGGTTCGTCCGGCATGGCGAGGCGCAGAACGAACTTCTCGCCGGCCGCCGCGCGGCGGTCGGACTCGACCCGCGAGAGAGCGCGCGCTCTTCCGTCGTACCGGAACGCGTTTCCCGTCGCCTCGGCGGCCCTCTTCATCGCGTCGAGCTCCTCGGGCGTCTCGAAGGCGCGGTACGCGCTGCCCTCGGCGAGGAGGCGGTCCGCCGCCTCCCGATAGAGCGCGCTCCGTTCGCTCTGGAAGAACGGACCCTCGTCCCAGTCGAGGCCGAGCCATCTCATGGCGTGGAGGATCTGGTCGGTCAGGTCGCGGCGGCTCCTCTCGACGTCGGTGTCCTCGATGCGGAGGAGGAACGTGCCGCCGTGCCGCCGTGCGAACAGCCAGTTGTAGAGGGCGGTGCGCGCGCCGCCGACGTGAAGGGAGCCCGTCGGGGAGGGCGCGAAACGCACGCGGGGGGCCGTCATCGGGCGGCGAGGATAGCAGCCGCGCTCTCAGGCATGATGCGCGGTCCATGACCGCACCGGCCGGTCGATTCGTGCTCCGAGGCGAGGCCCTTCGGGCCGACCTCGCGCTCGTCGTCGTCACGGCGATCTGGGGGTCGACGTTCATCGTGAACCGGCTCGCCATCGAGACGGCGCCTCCTCTCGTCTTCGTTTTCGTGCGGTTCGCGCTCGCGAGCCTCATCCTCTTCCCTCTCGCGCTCGGCCGCCCGCGGACGCCGAACCTCGCGCGGGACAGCGCGGTCATCGGCGTTCTCCTCGCCATCGGCATCGGAAGCCAGATCGCGGGCCAGCTCTTCACGACCGCCAGCAAGGCCGCTTTCGTGACGGGCCTGTCGGTCCCTCTGACCCCGATCGCGGGCTACCTCATGACCCGCAAGAAGCCCTCGACGGAGAACCTCGCCGGCCTCGTCCTGGCCGCCGCCGGGTTCACGGCGTTGACCTGGCCCCGGGACGCGGCGGGGTGGAACCGCGGCGACCTCCTGATCCTCGGAACGGCCGTTTCCTACGCGATCCTCATCGTGATCATGGCCGAGACGGCCCCGAAGCACGACGTGCGCTGGTACTCGTTCGGACAGATCGCGGCGGCGGCCGTGGCCGTGGGAGCGGCGCGGCTCGCCCTCGCGCCGTTCCTCTCCGGGCCCGGGACGTTCCTCGCGGCCGAGTCGCGTCCGCTCGTCCCGACGCCGCGCCTCGTGGCCGCGATCCTCTGGATGGCGCTGGCGGCGACGGTCGTCACGTTCCTCGCCCAGACATGGGCGCAGCAGCGCATGCCCGCCACGCACGCGGCGATCCTCTTCGCGCTCGAGCCGGTCTTCACCGCGCTCTTCGCGGCGTTCTCCCTCGGCGAGCGGATGACGGGCCGCGACTTCTGCGGCGCGGCCCTCGTCCTTCTCGGCATCGTCGTCTCGGAACTGAAGTTCTCTATTCCAGCCCGAACGTGACGTTGTAGAGGTACGGCTCGCGCAGCACGGAAAGGACGAGGCTCGAGCGCGAGAACCCGCCCTCGAGCGCCTTGGCGAGCTCCTCCACGGTCTTCACCTGCCGGTTGTTCACCGCGAGAATCAAGTCGCCCCGATCGAGGCCCTTGCCCTCGGCGGGCGAACGGCGCGTCACGGAGACGACCATGGGCCCGTTGCGGGCGTCGCGCACGGCGACGCCGAGGTCACGCCGCAGGATCGAAAGGCCGAGGTCGTCCGGCGTGCGCTCCGTCGTGAGGCGCGCCGTCCTCTCCTGGCCCTCGCGCCGGAAGGCGACGGCGAGCGTGCGCCCGGCGCCGGCGGAGGCGAGGGCGGTTTCGAAATCCTCGCGTCCCTCGATGGAGCGGCCGTCGATCGCGACGACGACGTCGCCCGGCACCAGGCCCGCGCGCGCCGCCGGCGAGTTCGGATAGACCGAACGCACGCGGAGCCCCTGCCCGCGCGAGCCCGAACGGGCGGCGGCGAGCGCGACCGTCGTTCCCCGAAGGCCGAGCCACACGGACTTGACCTCGCCGTAATGCAGCAGCTCGTCCACGACGCGGCGCGCCCGGTCGATCGGGATCGCGAAGCCGATCGTGTTCGCGCCGCCCACGATGGCCGTGTTGATGCCGATCAGCTCGCCGAGGACGTTCACGAGCGCCCCGCCGGAGTTGCCCGGGTTGATCGCCGCGTCCGTCTGCAGGAAATCCGAGTAGTTGCGCCCGGACTCGCCCGCCACGGTGCGGTGCACCGCCGAGACGATGCCCGTCGTGACCGTGTTCGACAGGCCGAAGGGGTTTCCGATCGCGATGACCGTCTCGCCGATCATGAGATCCGCGGTCGTCCCGATTCTCACGGCCTTGAGGTTCTTCGCGTCGACGGTCAGGACGGCGAGGTCGTTGTCGACGTCCGCGCCTTGCAGCTTCGCTTCCAGCTCGCGTCCGTCGGCCGTCGTGACCCAGATCCGCGAGGCGCCCGAGATGACGTGGTCGTTCGTGACGACGACGCCCGACGGGTCGAGGATGACGCCGGAGCCGAGGGACTCCGTCTTGTAGCCGCGAGGGCGCAGGTCGAAGCCGAAGAAGGAGTCGAGGGAACTCCGCCGCTGCTGGACCAGCTTCTCGGCCGAGATGTTGACGACGGCCGGCCCGGTTCTTTCCACGGCCTCGACGATCGGGGTGCGGCGCTCGGCCTGCGCGCCCGGCTGGGCGGGCGTCGGCGACGGGATGGAGCGCTGCGAGAAGGCGGCCAGAGGCCACAGGACGAGAGCGAGGAGGATGCAGCGGCTTGACTTTTCGATTTGGGATCGCATCATTGTTACTCGATAAAGTCGAAAAGGATTTTAACCAATTCTAAACACCCGGCAGAAGAAGGCGATTCAGGCGCTCGTCGAGCTCGTTTATCGGGCCGGTCCGGACGTGACGTCGACGCAGCTCGCTGCATGGCTCGACCTGTCCCGCGATTCCGTGCATCAGCTCCTCCTTCCGCTCGTCAGGAGCGGCTGGATTGCCGCCGGCCGGGGCCGCAACGGCGGGTATCGGCCGACACCCATCGCGCCTTCCGCCACCGTCCTCTCGGTCGTCTCGCTCTACTCGCGCGAGGGACGCGAACCGGCGCCCGAGGAGCACTCGACGCCTGTCGCCATCCAGAGGCTCGACGGGGAGCTTGCCGAAACGCACCGCCGCTTTCTCTCGGCCGTGACGGTCGGGCATCTCGTCGCCGAAGTGAAGGCGGAGCGCGAGGAGGCGACATACTCCATCTGAAGGCACACGCACCGGGCCGTTTCTAGCAAGTCGCGCGCCCGCCAATCCGGCGCGCCCGCACGGAGGAGCCGATGAAGATCGCCGCGGACATCACCAAGCTGATCGGGAACACGCCGCTCGTCCGGCTCAACCGGGTGACGGCGGGTATCGCTCCGGGCGCGACGGTCGCGGCGAAGCTCGAGTTCTTCAATCCCGCCCATTCCGTCAAGGATCGCATCGGTGTCTCCATGATCGAGGCGCTCGAAAAGGCGGGAAAGGTCTCGCCGGGCAAGACCGTGCTCGTCGAGCCCACCTCGGGAAACACCGGCATCAGTCTCGCCTTCGTCGCCGCGGCCCGAGGCTACCGCCTCATCCTCACGATGCCCGAGACCATGTCCATCGAGCGCCGCAAGGTCCTCAAGCTCCTGGGCGCGGAGGTCGTGCTGACGCCGGGACCCCTGGGCATGAAGGGCGCGATCGCGAAGGCGCACGAGCTCCTCGCCGAGTACGGGCCGAACGGCGTCATGCCGCAGCAGTTCGAGAATCCGGCGAACCCTGCGATTCACGAGGCCACGACGGGACCGGAGCTGTGGAACGACACGGACGGCAAGATGGACATCTTCGTGGCCGGCGTGGGGACGGGCGGAACGATGACCGGCGTCGGGCGTTTCTGGAAGCCGAAGAAGCCTTCTCTGAGGATGATCGCCGTCGAGCCGGTGAGCTCCGCGGTCATCTCGGGGGGGGCCCCGGGCCCTCACAAGATCCAGGGCATCGGCGCCGGGTTCATTCCGAAGAACCTCGACGTCGCGTTCGTCGACGACACGTTCCAGGTCTCGAACGATCAGGCGTTCGCGATGGCCCGGCGCCTCGCGAAAGAGGAGGGAATCCTGGGCGGCATCTCCTCCGGCGCCGCGGCGCACGCGGCCATCGAGATCGCCAAGCGCCCCGACAGCGCGGGGAAGCTCATCGTCCTCATCGTCCCCTCCACCTCGGAGCGCTACGTTTCGACGGACCTCTTCAAGGAGGAGGAAGTGCCGGCGGGAGCGATGGCGATCTGAACGTCAGCTCTTCTTGACCTCGATCGCCGGCTTCTTCGCCTGGATCTTGATCTGCTTCGGCTTCGTCTCCTCGCGCTTCGGCAGCTCGACGGTGAGGATCCCGTTCTGGAACACCGCCGAGATCTTTTCGTTGTCGACGTTCGACGGGATCGTGAAGGAGCGGACGAACTTCCCGTAGCTCCGCTCGACGCGGTGGTAATTCTCCTCGGCGTTCTCCTTCTCGAACTTCCGCTCGCCTTCGAGCGACAGAATGCCGTCCTCGAAATGGAGGTGAATCTGGTCTTCATCGAAGCCCGGCAGCTCGGCCTTGAGGACCGTCTTCTCTTTCGTCTCGAGGATGTCGACGGGCGGGGTCCACGCGCCGGTGAACAGCTCCTCCTCGTTGCGGACCGGACCGGAGAGAGTCGTGTCGAAGGCGCGGTTCAGACGGCTCTGAAGCGAGGCGAGCTCACGGAAAGGGTCGTTCCAGCGGATGATGTTCATGGTTCTTTCCTCCTGGGTGGTTTTCAGCGGGCACTCGCGGGAGCCCGTTCGGGTGTGTCGGTCTGGAACTCGAGGGCGGAGCCGCCCGGGGCGAGCGTGAGGGTGACCGTGGCGCCCTCGTGGACGTCGCCCGCGAGGAGCTTCAGCGCCAGCGGATCCTGGACGAGCTTCTGGATGTTTCGCTTGAGCGGCCGGGCGCCGTACACCGGGTCGTACGCCTCGCGCGCCAACCATGTTTTCACGGCGTCCGTCCACGAGAGCTTCACACCCCGCGCGGCGACGAGCTCGCCCACGTGCCGGAGCTGCAGCCCGACGATCTGCTCGATGTCGGCGAGCTCGAGGCGCCTGAAGACGACGACGTCGTCGATCCGGTTCAGGAACTCGGGACGGAAGTGGTTGCGCAGCTCGACTTCGACTCGCGTCTTGAGAGCCTTCTCGTCGACGCCCTGCATTTCCTGGATGATCGGGCTGCCGACGTTCGACGTCATGATGACGACGACGTTCTTGAAGCTCACGGTGCGACCCTTGCCGTCCGTCAGGCGGCCGTCGTCGAGCACCTGAAGGAGGACGGACCAGACGTCGGGGTGGGCCTTCTCGATCTCGTCGAAGAGGACGACCGAATACGGACGCCGGCGCACGGCCTCGGTGAGCTGGCCGCCCTCGTCGTGCCCGATGTATCCGGGGGGCGCGCCGATCATGCGGGAGACGGCGTGCTTTTCCTGGTACTCGGACATGTCGAGCCGGACCATCGCGTTCTCGTCGTCGAAGAGGAATTCCGCGAGGGCGCGGGCGAGCTCGGTCTTGCCGACGCCCGTGGGTCCCAGAAAGAGGAACGAGCCGATCGGCCTCTTCGGGTCCTTCATTCCGGTGCGCGCGCGGCGCACGGCGGCCGAGACCGCCGCGACGGCCTCGTCCTGCCCGATGACGCGAAGCTTCAGCCGTTCGTCCATTTTCAGGAGCTTCTGCGTCTCGCCCTCGACCATCTTCGAGACGGGCACGCCCGTCCATTTGGAGACGATCGCGGCGATATCCTCCTCGTCCACCTGCTCGCGCAGGATGGCGCCGCCTTTTTGCAGCTCCGCGAGGCGGGCGGAGGCGGCCTCGAGGTCCTTCTGGAGCTTCGTGAGCGTGCCGTAGCGCAGTTCGGCGGCTTTGTTCAGATCGCCCTGCCGCTCGGCGGCCTCGGCGGCGACCTTCGTTTCGTCGAGTCTCTTCTTCAGGCCTCGAATGACCGCGATGGCGTCCTTCTCGGACTTCCAGCGCGCCTTCATTCCGTTCGATCGCTCCTTGAGCTCGGCGAGGGTGCGCTCGAGGCTCGCGAGCCGCTCCTTCGCGGACTTCGCTTCGTCCTTCTGGAGAGCCTTCTTCTCGATCTCGAGCTGGAGGATGCGGCGCTCGACCTCGTCGATCTCCGTCGGCAGGGAGTCGATCTCCATCCGGAGCTTCGATGCCGCCTCGTCGATGAGGTCGATCGCCTTGTCGGGCAGGAAGCGATCCGCGATGTAGCGGTCCGAGAGCGTCGCGGCCGCGATGAGCGCCGCGTCCGTGATCTTCACGCCGTGGTGGACCTCGTAGCGCTCGGCGAGACCGCGCAGGATGGCGATCGTGTCCTCGACCGAAGGCTCGCCCACGAGGACGGGCTGAAAGCGCCGCTCGAGGGCCGGGTCCTTCTCGATGTGCTTGCGGTACTCGCCGATGGTCGTAGCGCCGATCGCGCGGAGATCGCCCCGGGCGAGCGCGGGCTTCAGCATGTTTCCCGCGTCCATCGCGCCCTCGGCCGCGCCCGCGCCGATGAGCGTGTGCAGCTCGTCGATGAAGAGGATGACTTTCCCGTCGGACTCCTCGACCTCCTTGATGACCGCTTTCAGGCGCTCTTCGAACTCGCCCCGGAACTTCGCGCCGGCGACCATCGCGCCGAGATCGAGCGAGACGACGCGCTTTTCCTTGAGCGTCTCGGGCACGTCGCCCGCGACGATGCGGCGGGCCAGCCCTTCCACGATGGCGGTTTTCCCGACGCCGGGATCGCCGATGAGCACCGGGTTGTTCTTCGTGCGTCGGGTGAGCACCTGCATGACGCGGCGGATCTCCTCGTCGCGCCCGATGACGGGGTCGAGCTTGCCCTTCTTCGCGAGGTCGGTGAGGTCCCTCGCGTAACGCTTCAGCGCCTGGTACTTGCCCTCGGCGTCGGGGTCGGCCACGCGGCTCGAGCCGCGCACGTCCTTGAGTGCGGCGAGAAGGGAGGCTTCGGAGAGGCCGCGGGCGAGGAGGGCCTTCGCGGCCTTCGACTTCCCGTCGCGCAGCAGGGCGAGGAAGAGATGCTCGCTCGCGACATAGTCGTCCTTGAACTCGCCGGCGATCTTCTCGGCGAGGTCGATGAGCTTCACGAGGGCGGGGGAGAACCGCGGCTCGGAGCCCTCTCCCTGCACCTTCGAGAGCGTCGCGAGCTCCCTCGCGATGTCCTGAAGCGCGAGGCCCGGCGCGACTCCCACGCGCTCGAGGAGCGCGGGGACGACGCCCTCTTCCTGCGTCAGGAGAGCCTCCGCGAGGTGCTCGGGCGTGACCTCGGGATGGCCTTCCGTGCGGGCGGCTTGCGCCGTCTTCTGAAGGGCTTCCTGGGCCTTGTGAGTGAAGCGCTCTGGGTTCATCACAGGTCAATATAAGATCTACTAGTGACGCTGTCAAGTATGATCTAACGTAACACTATTAGATTTCATAAGTTTTTGTTATAAAATAGTTTAACGCATCATGCGAGTTCTCACATCGATGACTCCAGTTTCCGCGAACCCCTTTGCCCTCAGCAGGCATGAGTCGCAGGTCCCGCAGGGTCGCCCCCCTTTTCCAGGGTCGTAGCAGGACGACGTGAGACCGGTATCGAGGCCGAGCGTGAGCGCAAGGCGGACGATGTCAGCCTTCGTCATCCCCAGAAGCGGGGCGCGGATGGTGAAAGTCCTGCCTTCGGCGCCTGCTTTCGTCCCGAGCTTTGCGACGCGTTCGAAGGCCCTCAGGAACGCCGGGCGGCAGTCGGGATAGCCGGAGTAGTCGAGCGCGTTTGCGCCGATGACGATCTCGGTCGCGCCGCTCGTCTCGGCGACTCCGAGCGCGAACGCGAGAAAAAGCGTGTTGCGCGCGGGGACATACGTGATCGGAATGCGAACTTTTCCGAGCGCCTTCTTCGGGATGCGAATCGAGCTGTCGGTCAGCGCGGATCCGCCGAGCGCACCGAAGGCCGGGATCGGGATCACGCGGTGCGAGGCGACGCGATAACGCCGCGCCAGGACCCGTGCCGCCGAAAGCTCCACGCGGTGCCTCTGCCCGTAGTCGAAAGAGAGCGCATGCACCTTCCACCCCCAGCGGGAGACGAGCGCGAGGCACGTCGCGCTGTCGAGGCCGCCGGAGAGAAGCAGCACGGCGGCCCTCCGACCCTTCGCCGGTGCTTTGGCTATCTTCATCTTCTTTCTCATCTTCCAGGAACGTCCCCCCAGAGCAGCTTGTGCACCTGCAGATTCAGGCGCAGTCTTCTCTTCGAGTCGCGCACCCATTCGGCGACGTCCGCCGCGATCGGGGAGACGCCGCCCTCGAAGACCGGTGAGACCAGGACCGTGTGCTTCTCGTCAAGGCCATGCGCCTCGACGACGGCGACGGCCCAGTCGAAGTCGCGGCGGTCTCTCACGACGAACTTGATCTCGTCGCGCGGCCCGAGGAGGCCGAGGTTATCGAGGTGGTTGGACGCCTCCATTCCGGAGCCGGGGCACTTCACGTCGAGAATCTTCACGACACGCGAATCCACGCGGTCGACGGGGACGTGGCCGCCCGTCTCGAGGAGAACGGTGTAACCCCGGTCGCAAAGGGCGGCGGAGAGCGGATAAAACCCCTCCTGCTCGAGAGGCTCTCCTCCCGTGACCTCGACGAGAGGCGCGCCCAGGCGCTCGACCTCCGCGAGGACCTCTTCCAGCCTCATGGTCTTCCCGCCGTGGAACGCATACGCGCTGTCACACCAGACGCAACGCAGGCCGCAGCCCGTCAGTCGCACGAACGAGCAGGCGAGGCCTGCGAGCGTCGACTCGCCCTGAAGGCTTCGGAAGATCTCGGTGACGACGAGCGCGGGGGCGTCGGCCATCGGGCCGACGATAGCGCGGGGGCCGCGCGGGGCGCGGCCATAATCGCCGTCGTGAGGCTGAAGCTCGAGCTGGCTTATCTGGGGAAATTCTTCGAAGGGTGGCAGGTGCAGGCGCCTCGCGCGGACGGCACCCTGCCGCGCACCGTCCAGGGCGTCCTGGAAGATGCTTTGAAAGGGGTCTATCAGGCGGAGATTCGCGTCCACGGCGCCGGCCGCACCGACTCCGGCGTCCACGCCGAGGCGCAAGTCGCGCACGTCGACCTTCCGCCGAGCGCGCCCTCTATTCCATTCGAAGGATTGCGGCGTGGCCTGAACGCGAAGTTAGCCGAAGATGTACGGGTCCTCGTTGTCTCCGAAGCAAATTCCGATTTTCACGCCCGCCACTCGGCGGTCGGCAAGGTCTACGTCTACCGCCTGCGCCGGGGAGAGTTCCTCCATCCCCATGGCGGCCTCATCGAGGCCCTCGCGCCGGAGCCGCTCGACGTTGCGGCGATGCGCGCCGCCGCGGCGACTCTCGTCGGGCGGCGCGACTTCGCGCCGTTCGCGCTCACGGGCGGAGGCCCCAGGACGACCGTGCGCACGCTCGGGCGGCTCGGCGTTCACGAGGAGGGATCTCTCCTCGTGATCACGGCGGCCGGGGACGGCTTTCTCCGCGGCATGGTGCGTCGCCTCGTGGGGACGCTTCGCGACGCCGGCCGGGGCCGCATTCGTCCCGAGGAGGCCCCGACGAAGCCAGGGCCGACCGCGGAGGCGCGCGGCCTCACGCTGGAGAGAGTTCTATATCCCCCGGAGGCTCTTCCCCGGGACTCCTCGGCCAGCGGCGGCACGCCTGTTTCATCGGGATAGAATCCGACTCTCGGGGGCGTGTTCCGCCCCCGGACGCTGATGATCGACAAGGACTCCATTGCCGCGTCCGGAACGCCCGACCGGGCGCTCCTCGAGGCGCTCGACCTCGGCCGCCTGCCACGGCACGTGGCCGTCATCATGGACGGCAACGGCCGCTGGGCGCGCCAGCGGCGCCTGGCGCGCGTCGAAGGCCATCGCGCGGGGATCGACTCCGTGCGCGCGACGGTCGAGACGGCCGCGCGCCTCGAGCTCACGGCATTGACGCTCTATGCGTTCTCCACGGAGAACTGGAAGCGCCCGCACCTCGAGGTCGCGACGCTCATGGCGCTCCTGAAGGAATACCTCCGGCGCGAGCTGAAGACGCTGCTCGACAACGACATCGTCTTTCGCGTGGTGGGCCGGATGGACGGCCTCGATTCCTCCGTGCAGCGCGAGCTCGAGCACGCGCTCACCGCCACGGCGCACGGCAAGGGCATGACCTTCAACATCGCGCTCAACTACTCGGGCCGCGCCGAGCTAGCCGACGCGATGCGATCGCTCGCGAGAAAGGTGAAGGCCGGCGCCCTGCGCCCCGAGGACATCGACGAGGCCGCGATCGAATCGCAGCTCTACACGGCCGGGCTGCCCGACCCGGACCTTCTCATCCGCACGAGCGGCGAGATGCGTATCTCGAACTACCTCCTCTGGCAGATCGCGTACGCCGAGATTTACGTGACGCCCGTGCTCTGGCCCGATTTCCGCGCCGGAAACTTCCTCGAGGCGCTCGTCGAGTTCCAGAAGCGCGAGCGCCGCTACGGCGGCGTCTCGGAGGCGGAAGGAAGGCGGGACGAGGTCGCGGCGCCGGCGGCGCATCCGGCGGCCGCGTCGCGATGAGGTTCCAGCGGGAGATCACGGCCGCGGTCCTCATCCCCGCGGTCCTCGCGGTGCTCGTGGCGGCCCCGCTCTGGGCCTGGGCGCTGCTCGTGGCCGCGGCGGCGACCGCCGCGCTCCTCGAGTTCTACCGGCTCATTCAGGCGGCGGGTTGGATCGTGCCGAAACCCGCCGGGGTGAGCCTTCTCCTCGCGCTCGTCACGGCGGCCTATCTCGCGTCTCTCTTCGCGGTCGTCGTCGTCGCAGGGGTCACGCTTCTCGCGCTGCCGACGCTCGTCCTCTTCGCCTCGCCCCGCGAAGCGGTGCTCCTCGCCTCGTCCGCCTCGTCCGTTTTCGCGACGCTCTACGTCGCGCTGGGCGCGGGCGCGCTGGTCGGCCTGCGCGCGATCGGGTGGCAGCCCGTCGTGTTCCTCCTCGCGATCGTGTGGGCGGGGGACTCGGCCGCGTACTACGTCGGGCGCCGGTGGGGAAAGCGCCAGCTCGCGCCCCTCGTCAGCCCGAAGAAGACGTGGGAGGGATTCTGGGGACAGCTCGGCGCGGGGCTCGTCTTCGGAGGCGTGGCGGCGGCCGTACTGGAGCGCTTCTTCCTGCGGACGACGCGCGACACGCTCGCGATCGTCGTCGCCGGAGCGCTTCTGGGCATCCTGATTTCGGTCGTCGCCGTCGTCGGCGACCTCGTCGAGTCCACGTTCAAGAGAAGCTGCGCCGTCAAGGACTCGGGCGGACTGCTCCCCGGTCACGGCGGCCTCCTGGATCGCCTCGACTCGTTGCTCTACGCGTCCCCTGTGCTCCTGATGACCCTCACATACGTCGGCGGGGGGCTGGGCCGATGAGGAAGCGCATCGCCCTCCTCGGCGTGACGGGCTCCATCGGGGACTCGACCCTGTCGGTCGTCGCGCACTTTCCGGAGCGCTTCGAGATCGTCTCGATGTCGGCCGGATCGAACCTCGAGAAGCTCCTCCCGGCGATCGCGGCGCACCGGCCGAAGGTCGTCTCGGTGAAGACACCCGAGGACGCGGTGCGCCTGAGGCAGGAATTCCCCGGCCTTTCCGTGGGGTTCGGGCCGCAGGGCCTCGTGGACGTGGCGACGCTTCCCGAGGCGGACATCGTCCTCGGCGGCATCGTCGGGTCCATCGGCCTCGCACCGGCGTACGAAGCCGTGAAGCTCGGCAAGACGCTCGCGCTCGCGAACAAGGAGACTCTCGTCGTGGCCGGCGAGCCGCTCATGGCGGCCGCGCGCGCGTCCGGCGCTGTCGTCCTGCCGGTGGACTCCGAGCACTGCGCGCTCCACCAGGCAATGCGCGCGGGGACTCGCGAAGAGTTGAGGCGCCTCGTCATCACGGCCTCGGGCGGGCCGTTTCGCACCCGTGACTTCGCCACATTCCCCACGATCACCGTGGACGAGGCTCTGCGACACCCGACGTGGAAGATGGGCCCGAAGATCACGATCGACTCGGCCACGATGATGAACAAGGGGCTCGAGGTCATCGAGGCCCGGTGGCTCTTCGACATACCGAGCGCGAAGATCGACGTCGTACTTCACCCGCAGTCCATCGTGCATTCGATGGTCGAGTTTGTGGATGGCTCGGTTCTCGCGCAGATGTCGCCGAACGACATGCGCTTCCCGATCCTCTACGCCCTCACGTTTCCCGACCGCGTACCGACGCCGCTCGCGGGCCTCGATCTCACGGCGCTCGGGAAGATCGAGTTCTTCCCGCTCGATGAGACGCGCTATCCGGCCGTACCGCTCGCCTACGCCGCGCTCGAGACCGGCGGCACGGCTCCTGCGGTTCTGAACGCCGCGAACGAGATCGCTGTCCAGGCGTTCCTCGACCGGCGCATTCGGTATCAGGCAATCGTCGAGCTGGTCGCGCGCGTCCTCGGCAAGCACAGCGTCGGGCCCGTGGCGTCCGTCGCGGACGCGCTCGCAGCCGACGCGTGGGCGCGGCGCGAGGCCGCCGACCTGCTTCCTCTTCTCGAAAACACCCCGCGGGCGGCAACGGCCCGCGCCCTTCCCGCGTAACACCCCCGAGGCCTCATGACCATCCCGACCAACATCCTCGCGCTGATCTTCGTCCTCTCTTTCCTCATCGTGTTCCACGAGGGGGGACATTTCCTCGTCGCGAAGCTCTTCCGGTTTCCGGTGGAGATCTTCTCTCTGGGATTCGGCAAGCGGATCTTCGGCTGGAAAAGGAGAGAGACCGACTACCGCATCTCGCTCATCCCCCTCGGCGGCTACGTCAAGGTCGTCGGCCTCGGGCCCGACGAAAGCGACATCGTGCAGGGCACGGCCGAGACGTCCGTGACGCAGCCCGGCACGCGTCTCCAGCGCCTTCTCATCCTCTTCGCCGGACCGGGCGTGAACCTCGCCCTCGCGTTCCTGCTCACGGCTCTCGCCTTCCTCATCGGCGTCGAGGTCGCGAAATACAAGGGCGAGACTCCCGTCGTGAAGGTCGTCGACCGCGAGAGCCCTGCCGAGAGGGCGGGGATTCAGGCGGGGGACCGCATCGCGACGATCTCGGGCAAGCCCGTGGAGACGTGGGAAGAGGTCGAGCTCGAGACGGGTCTCGCCCCGCGCGAAGAGCTCACCGTCGGGATCGAGCGGGCGGGAGCGCCGCTCACGCTCCGGCTCACGCCCGAGCCTCGTTCCAAGTACGACATCGGCTACACGGGCCTGAATCCCTACATCCCGGCCGTGGTCGCCCGGATCGTTCCGGGATATCCCGGCGCGAAGGCCGGCCTTCAGGTGGGCGACGAGATCGTCTCCGTCGGCGGCAAGCGGGTCGTCCTGTACTTCGAGGTCGTGCGCTTCATTCGCGAGGCCGCGTCCTCGTTCGACAAGGACGGACCCAGACCCATCGAGATCGTCGTCTCGCGAAACGGCGAGACGAGGACGCTGAACGTCGTGCCCGTGAAGGAAGGCGAGAACTGGCGCATCGGCTTCGCCCCGAAGGAGGAGACGGTTCTCCGCCGCCTCTCGCTTGCCGAGGCCTTCGCGGCGTCCTGGCGCGAGAACGTCCGGCAGGTGCAGGTGACCGGCCAGATCGTCGGACGCCTGTTCCGCGGCACGGGCTCCATGCGGCAGCTCTCGGGCCCCATCGACATCGCGAAATTCTCGGGCGAAGCGGCGCGCTCCGGGCCCTCGGCGCTCGTCCTGCTCATGGGCGTCCTCTCGCTCCAGCTCGGGATCCTGAATCTCCTCCCGATCCCGCTCCTCGACGGCGGGCAGATCTTCGTCACGTTCCTCGAGGCCGTGTTCCAGCGGGACTTCTCGCTCAAGGTGAAGGAGCGGCTCCTGCAGGCGGGCTTCGTCTTCCTCGTCCTCGTCATGGTGACCGTCCTGTACTTCGACGTTCTGAAGAACGTCAGCTTCTGATGCCCCCAGGGACGATCCGCCCGCGCCATCGGACCGTCGGCGTGCGGGTGGGAAAGGTCCAGGTCGGGGGGGGCGCGCCCGTCGTCGTGCAGTCCATGTCGAACACGGACACGGCCGACGCCGCGTCCACCGTCGGGCAGGCGCTCGAGCTCGCCCAGGCCGGGTCCGAGCTCGTCCGCGTCACGGTGAACGTGGACGGTGCCGCGCAGGCCGTCCCCGAGATCAAGAAACGCCTCCTCGACGCGGGCTGCGACGTGCCGCTCATCGGCGATTTTCACTACAACGGGCACGTTCTTCTCACGAAGTACCCGGAGATGGCCAGGGCCCTCGACAAGTACCGGATCAACCCCGGGAACGTGGGCAGGGGGAAGAGGCGCGACGAGCAGTTCGCGACGATCTGTTCCGTCGCACGCGACCTCGGCAGGCCCGTGCGCATCGGCGTGAACGGCGGCTCCCTGAATCAGGAGCTCGTCATGCAGAAAATGCAGGAGAACACGGACCTCGATCTCGGCCGTTCGTCGGAAGACATCATCAACGAATGCATGGTCCTCTCGGCGCTCGAGTCCACCGAGCTCGCGCTCGAAACGGGCCTGAAGAAGGACCAGATCATCATCTCGTGCAAGGTCTCGCGCCCGAACGACCTCATCGCCGTGTACCGCGACCTCGCGTCGAGAACCGAACAGCCGCTGCACCTCGGCCTCACGGAGGCCGGCATGGGGATGAAGGGGCTCGTGTGGTCTTCCGCCGCGATGGGCGTTCTCCTGAACGAAGGGATCGGCGACACGATCCGCGTCTCGCTCACGCCGCGCCCGGGCGGCGACCGCCGCGAGGAGGTGTACGCGGCTTGCGAGCTGCTCCAGTCGCTCGGCCTCCGCAGCTTCGCGCCGTCCGTGACGGCCTGCCCCGGCTGCGGCCGCACGACGTCGACGACGTTCCAGGAGCTCGCCGAGCGCATCCAGGACTACGTGCGCGAGCAGATGCCCGCCTGGAAGACCCGCTACGAGGGCGTCGAGACGATGACACTCGCCGTCATGGGCTGCATCGTGAACGGCCCGGGCGAGTCGAAGGCCGCGAACATCGGCATCTCGCTGCCCGGCACGGGCGAGGCGCCGAGCTGTCCCGTCTTCATCGACGGCCAGAAGTTCACGACGCTCAAGGGCAGCTACGATGAGCTGTCGGTCGCGTTCCGGAAGCTCGTGGACGACTACGTCGAGACGAAGTACGCGCGCAGGGGCGGCCCAACCGGTTCGTGAAAGCGCCGAGCATGTCGTTTCGGAGCGGGGGATTCCTTAGAAGGGGTCAGGGGGCGGCGGTTCTCGTTTTCGGGACGGCGATGCTCCTGGGCTGTGAGGACCCTGGAGAGCCGGAGTTCCCGCGAGCGCCGACCAACCGCGTGCCCGTCGAATCGCCGCCTCTCATCGCTCCGGAACCACGCCACGTCGTCCGGCCCAACTCCCGCTTTGAACCCCTCCACGTGGGAGGCGAGGTGACAGCCCCGGTCGAGATCTCGCGCGTCGAGCCGGACTGCCATGGGCTTTCCGGCGTAGCGATCGCGGAGCTGATCGTCTCCGAAAACGGCGCGGTGGAGGCGGGCCGCGTCCTGAGGACGGTCTCCCCGGACGCAAAGCCCGCGATCCTCGCGGCGGTGCGCCAGTGGCGCTTCCGCCCCGCGACGTTCAACGGAAAGCCCGTCGCGGTCTATTTCACCGTGACGGTGCGCGGCTGCCCCTGAAGCGCTCATCGCCCCGGGGTAGACCGCCTCCGGCACCCCCGCGTAGACTTCCCCTGTGTCGGCGACGCCGGACCTGATCGCGGATTTCCATGTGCTCGAGGCGATGGTTGAGGCGCAGCCGGAAGGGGTTCGCGCCGAGATCGCGCACGGGACCTATCTCATGTCCCCACGGCCGAAGCTGGCTCACGGCGCCGCGCAGGTGAAGCTCGGGAAGCTCCTCGACCAGCAGTTCGGCACGCGAGTGGAAGGAATGGTCTCGCCCGGGTGGCTCTTCGCCGTGGAGCCCGAGGTGCGCTCCGAGATCGCTTTCTCTCGAGTCATCCCGGACCTCGCGGGCTGGAAAAAGAGCGGGAGCGGATGGCCCGACCCGAACGAGAACCCCATCACACTCGTTCCAGACTGGGTGGCCGAGATTCTCTCACCGTCAACCGAGAGCTTCGACCGCGGCCCGAAAAAGGACGCCTACGGCCTGATGGGCGTGGGCTGGCTCTGGCTCGTCGATCCCGAGCGCCGGACAGTCGAGGCGTTCCTCAACGTCAAAGGGCGCATGACGACCGGTCCACGCTCGAAGATGGATGAGCGCTTCGCGGCACCGCCCTTCGAGTCCCTGGCGCTTCGCCCCGAAGACCTTTTTCTCTAGAAGCTCCCGGCTCTACCGCTCGCGCGGCAGGTGGTGCGGGCGGGAGGAGAGCCCTTTCCTCCCGAAGTGCGCCTTGAGCCCTTTCGAGAGCGCGAGCTGCTTGGCGTAGTTCAGGGAGTAGACGGCGATGGGGGCGCCCGCCACGTTGAACGGCACGGAGGCGAGCGCGAGGAGGAAATGGCGGGCCTTCTCGGCGGTCGTGAACTCGGGATTCCGGAAGTCGACGACCGTGCGGTAATACTTTCCGAGGTTCTCGTAGACGTCGCCGAGGACCTTCGTGAAGCCCATCTCGACGCCCCACGAGAGACACTCGCCAGCCCGCACCGAGGAGAGGAACTCCCGCCACGTCGCTCCCGGCGCCATCGTGAAGACGGACGCCACGGGCGGATAGGTGTGCGCATCGGATCCGCCGAGAAGCGCGAGCGAGCCGCGCTTCTCCTTGGCCGCCGTGAGGAGGTCCTCCACGAGTGCGTTGTGCTGGTAGGCCATCGAGCCGTTCTTCACCTCGAAGACGTCGAAGAGCTCGAGCATCGTCGTGAAGAAGTCCTCCGGAGCCTGCCGCATGCGGTAGGACTGGAAGAGGTGATTCGCGGAATAGAGCAGCCCCTCGCCCCTCAGGTACTCCACGAGGTCGAAGATGTTCCGCCGCTTCCGGTCGACGACCTTCCATTGCGCGAGAGAAAGATCGAAGACGTTCACGTGGATGCGGTGCCCCGTGCGCGGGAAGAACGTCTCGACCTCGGCCGAGACGAAAAAATCCGTGTATTCGGGATGCCGGTCCTGGAATTTCAGGCAGCCGTCCACCGTGTCGTGGTCGGTGAAGGTCACGAAGTCCATGCCGCGGCTCTTGGCGAGCCGGTACGTCTCGTCCGGGTCGTTGTACGAGTCCTTCGTGTTCGCGGCGCGGAAGTACTTGAAGATGGACGCGTTCGTGTGCAGGTGGAGATCCGCCCGCGCGAGGGGCAGGCTTGGCCGGGAATCGGATTCCGGGGGGCCGGGGGCGGGAGATCGGAGGTCCGCCATGGGGAGAGGCAGTCTCCCGGTCTGTGCGAGGCGAGTCAAGGACGTCGAACCCGGGCCCTGCTAAAGTCGTTTTGCCATGGGAGGAGTGTTTGGAAGAGTGATCTACGCGATGCTGCTGGCCGGTGTCCTCGCGGCGGCGACGTGGATGTCGTTCACACGTTTCGTGGCGGGGAAGTCGCTCAAGGTGCCGAACTTCACGAACCTCACCGTCGAGGAAGCGGAGACCGTCGCGGCCGAGCGCGGCCTCGAGGTGGAGGTGGACTCCTCGCGGGAGGGCTTCGACGACGCCGTGCCCGCGCATCGCGTCCGCGCGCAATTCCCGGCCGCGGACGCCGCGGTCAAGGGCGGCCAGACGATCCGCATCGCCCTCTCGCTCGGGCCCCGCGCGGTGAGGATGCCCGATCTGACCGGCCTCTCGGCCCGCGCCGCGGCCCTCTCCGTCGCGAAGGCCGGCCTCAAGGATGCCGCAGTCGCCTCTGTCCGGCTGCCGGGACCGCCCGGTGTGGTCGCGCAGGGAATTGCGCCTGGCTCGATCGCGCCCCCCGATTCGCCGGTCGACCTGCTCGTGAACCGCGGGATGCCCGACGTCGCATGGGTGATGCCCGACCTCATCGGCCGCGACTTCGAGCGCGTGCGGGCGGCCTTCGAGGAGCGAGGCTTCCGGATCGGCGGCGTCAAGAGTCAGGCGTACGAGGGCGCCGCCAATGGTACGATCCTGAGGCAGTTCCCGCTCGCGGGATCGCCCGTCACAAGGCGCGACGCCCTGTCCTTCGTGATCGCGGCGCCTGAAGGGGGCGTATGAGAATCGCCCTCGCGCCCTCGCTCCTCTCGGCGGATTTTTCCCGCCTGGGAGAGGCCGCCCGCGCGTGCGAGGACGGCGGCGCGGACTGGATTCACTTCGACGTGATGGACGGGCGCTTCGTCCCGAACCTCACCGTCGGTCCGATCGTCCTGAAGGCGCTCCGGAAGGCGACGCGCCTGCCCTTCGATGTGCATCTCATGATCGAGGAGCCGCTCCGCACGCTCGACCAGTACCTCGACGCGGGCGCCTCCCGCGTGGCCGTTCACGTCGAGGCCGAACCCCACCTGCATCGCTTCGCCGAGCTCGTGCGCGGGCGAGGCGTGAGCCCCGGTGTCGCGATCAATCCGGGCACCGCGCTGGCGTCCCTCGGCGAGGCGCTTTTCTTCGTCGATTACGTCCTCGTGATGACGGTCAATCCCGGCTGGGGCGGACAGACCTTCATCGAGGCATCCCTCGACCGCGTCGCGCGGCTTTCGGAGTTGATCCGCGGGGCGGGTTCGCGGGCGACGATCGCGGTGGACGGGGGCGTGGGCCCCGGCAACATCGAGGCCCTCGTCCACGCCGGAGCGCGCCATTTCGTCGCGGGCTCATCGGTCTTCTCGGCCGGAGACGTGCCGTTTGCGCTCGCGCGACTCAGGCAGGCGGCCGGAACGCCCGGCACGTCCCGTGCTTGAAAGCGGGCGAAAGCCGGTGCATTCTCCGCACTCCATGTCGCGTGCCACGCCTCTCCTCCGGATTCTGACCGCCGCGGCGCTCGGCGCCGCCCTCGGCGCACTCGGGGGTTGCGCGTCGTACGCCGACTCGGCGGCAAAGCTGACCCGCGAGCTCCTCACGATGCCGAAGGAGGAGGCCTACGCGCGGGGCGAAGCGCTCGTCAAGAAGAAGAAATACGAGACCGGCCGCCAGTACCTGCGCTTCGTGGCCGAAAACTACGCGAACGACCCGATCGGACGGCAGGCTGCGCTCCGGCTCGCCGACTCGTTCTTCGACGAGAATACGCAGGTCGGCTTCCTCGAGGCGGGCGTGCGGTACAAGGACTTCCGGAGTCGCTACCCGTCGCACCCGAAGTCCGACTACGCCCTCTACCGTCTCGCTCAATGCTCGGACCGGCAGGCGGAAAGGCCGGACCGGGAACAGGCGAACACCCGCCTCGGGGCGACGTCCTACAGGGAGCTCATCATCAATTTCCCCGACTCTCCCTACGCGACGGAGTCACGCGCGCGCCTGGGCGTCATGCGAAACCTGCTCGCCCAGCACGAGTACCTCGTCGGCCACTTCTACCTGAAGCGCAAGGCGTGGCGGGCGGCGAAGGGCCGGATGGAGATGATCCTCGCGGCCTATCCCGAGTACGCCGGCCTCGACAAGGTCCTCTACGAATCAGGCCTTCTCGAGACGAAGCTCGGCAACGGCGACCAGGCGCGGTCGCTTTGGGAGCGACTTGCGCGCGACTATCCGGCGAGCCCGCTCGTGAAGCGAGTGCCCACGCCCGCGGCCGCCGCTCCGGTCCCGGTTCGCGCCGCGGGCGGCTGACGCGCCTCCCTGGGGCCCCGATTTGACGCAACCGCTTTCGGTGCGGTAACTTAGGGAGCTTCCTTGGCACGTTCGCGCGCGGCGTTGTCGTCCCATGGGCACCGTTTTCGAGCAGGAGGTCGTCATGCGTCATCCTCTGGTTGCGCTCACGGCGGGAATCCTTCTCGCCACGCCCGCCGTTCGAGCGGCAGACGGTTCGCGCGCCCTCGCGCGCGAGTCGGCCACCGTCGACTCACCCGCTGTGGAGAGGGTCGTGAGAGTTCCGCCGGCGGTTTCGGGGCCGGCCCCGATCGGCGTCGAAGCCGACGTGTACTGCTCGGGTTACCTCGGAGAGGTGAGCGAGATCTTTCCGGGAGCGATCGTGAGCGCCGAGAAGGACAAGAACCAGACGATCTTCATGAAGGGCGACATCGTCTATCTCGACATCGGCGCGGTGGACGGCGTCGAGGCCGGGGCGGAATTCACCATCGTGCGGCCCCGCCAGGCCGTGAACAAGTGGGGCTCGGTGAGCGACTTCGTCGGCCGCATCTACCGGACGCCCGGACGCGTGCGCGTGCTCTGCGCGCAGGAAAGGTCGTCCATCGCGGAGATCTCGTACTCGTGCACGGACGTCCAAGTCGGCGATTTTGTCATGCCCTTCGAGCCGGTTCCGGTGCCTCTCGTGCGGCGTACGCAGATCGTGACGATCTGTGACGTGCCGAACGGGAAGGTGACGGGCCACATCCTGGAGACGCGCGAAGGCGAGACTCCGATCGGGACCAATTCGACCGTCTACCTCGATCTCGGGGAGGCCGACGGCCTGAACCCCGGCGACTTCCTCACCGTCTACCGGCCGTCCGGCCGCGCAGAAGGCGTGCGAACGATTCTCGGCGAGGCCTCGATCCTCACGACGAAAGACCGGACTTCGGTCGCGATCATCACCCTGATGTCCGACACGATGGGCGTCGGCGACACCGTCGAGCTCAAGTAAAGACAGCGCCTCAAAAAAATGTTGCGGGAAGAAATTCCCGTGATACGTTTCTTTCCCCCAAACAGCGAGCGTTCGTGCTGTGCGCGGGAGGAGACGTGTCTGTGACGATCGACGGGCAGCTGCAGCGGATCATCGACGAGCTGGTTTCGAAGGGGATTCCGCTCGAGGCCGCGAAGAAGGAATTCGAGAAAAAGTACGTGGCCGCGGCCGTGACGCGCGCCTCCGGCAACATGGGCCGTGCGGCGAAATCCCTCGGCATCCACCGCAACACGCTGCGCGCGAAGATCTCGCTCCTGAAGGTGAAACCGCCTCTCAAGGGGCGCGACAACAGCTAGCGCTCTTCAACCCTATCTGGGCGTCTTCCGGGAAGTCGCGGGCTGCCGATCTCCTACTTGGGCTTGTTGGTCCCGTCGTTCTTCTCGTTCTTCGAGCCGTCCTTCGAATCGCCGGACTGGCCTTCGCGCATCGAGTCCTTGAAATTCTTGATGCCTTCGCCGAGCCCCTTGCCGAGCTGCGGGATCTTGCCAGCTCCGAAGATGAGGATGACGATCACGAGGATGACGAGGAGTTCGGGGAGTCCGAGATTCGGCACGGGAGCCTCCTGGTGGCGTTGACCTCGGCATCATACTCCCCGCTCCGCCACTCAGAGGAAGGCGAGGAGGGGAGCGAAGGGACCTGCGGGCGCCGTGTGCCGGCGGATGACACGCCGTGCCGCCTCGCGGTGCGGGCGATAGAACGGCCTGCCCATGAGCATCATCTTCTCGAACGTCCCGAGGACCTTCCAGGCCCTCTGCAGAAGGACGGCTTCGGAGTACGCGGCGGCGTCGCACGCCACGGCTTCGGCCGCCCTTTCGAAGCGCAGCGAGACCGGATCGTAGTCCGGCGGCCCGAGGCGCAGGTCCTGAAAGTCGATCGCAGCGAGCGGGCCGCCGGGGACGCGCATGAGATTGTTCGCGTGGAAATCGCGATGCGTTGGAACGGGGTCTCCCGTGGCGCGGGGATCGGCTGCAGCCCGGGCGAGGTCCCGCGAAAGCTCCTGCCAGAGCGCGGCGCGCGACGCGCCGAGAGGCTCGCGCCCTCCCTTTTCGAGAGCCCAGTGCCGCGTGTGGCCGAGCTCGGTGGCGAAGAATGCGGCGTCGAAGGCCGGATTTCGCGCCGCGACGGCCCGCGGGACCGAGCGGACCGACAGGAGGAGGTCCTCGGCCTCGTCGAGGAGGCCCGAACGGTCCTCGATCGGCACCTCGGCCAGGTCCATGGCGAGATCCCGATCTCCGAGATCCTCGATGAGCGCCGCGCCGAGGTTCGGAGCGTCCTCATAGAGGGCGGGCACGCGCACGCCCGCCGCACCGAGGGCTTCGCCGACCGAGGCCCAGTTCGCCTGCGCGGCGGAGGAGGGTTGCGGGTAGAGAACGAGGAGGGCCGAGGCGCCGCCGCCCGTCGGCTGCCGGAAGTAGCGCCGCGCGCCGACGTCCCCCGCGAGGGGCGCGGGTGCCGGAGCGCCGGCGAGACCAAAGCGCGCGCGCACGCGTTCGAGATGCGCGGCCGGCTCCGGCTCCGGGAGACGGGTCACCCTTTGGTGGCTGGCGCGGGCGTTGCGGCCGGCACCGCGCCCCCTTCGAAAATGTCGACCTTCACGAGCTTCTGGTACACGCGGGGCTTGCCCAGGTTGGCGTTGGCCGGGTCCGGATTCGACACCGCGGCGATGTGATCCACGATCTCCATCCCCTTGATGACTTCGCCGAACGCGGTGTACTGCCGGTCGAGAGAGGGGTAGTCCTTGAGGACGATGAAGAACTGCGAGGAGGCCGAGTCCGGTGCGGCCGATCGCGCCATCGAGACGATTCCACGCTTGTGCGGCGTGTCGTTGAACTCGGGTTTCAACGTGACAGGCTGGCCCTTCGCGTCGGTGTGCCCCCCGTTTCCCCAGACGAACGCGTTCTTCGGGTCCCTCGTCAGAGGATCGCCGCCCTGCAGGACGAAGCCGGGGATGACGCGGTGGAAAAGCGTGCCGTCGTAGAAGCCGGACGTCGCGAGATCGACGAAGTTCTTCACGTGATTCGGGGCGCGGTCGTAGAAAAGGCGGATCGTCACCTCGCCGAACTCCGTGCGCAAAACCGCAACGGCGCGCGTGTAGTCGACTTGAGCCTTCGGCGCGGCTTTCTTCTTCGGTTTCGGTTTCGGTTTCGAGGCCTCGGCGAGGACTCCGGCGGAGGAAAGGACGAGAAGAGCCGCGAGGGCCGCGCGAAGCGCCCGGCGAGCTGCCGTTCGGATCGACATTCCGTGTGTCCTCCTTGGAGGCCCGGGACGGTCCTTGTCAGCGGGACCGGCCCCGCCGATGATAGACCGAAGATGCTGGCCGAAACCTTCCTGAAGCTGGTCGAGAGGGCCACGACCGATCTCGACGTCGAACGCCTCCGGATCGACGTCCGGGAGCTCGCCGCGAAATACCCCGACGCCACGACTCGCGAGAAGGGTGAGCGCCTCGTCAAGAGGGCGGCCCGCCGCGCGGCCGTGGTCGGGGGGGTGGCGGGACTTCCTCCGGGTTGGGCCGCACTCGCGACGGCCCCCCCGGAGCTCACCGCACTTCTCATTCTGCAGAGCCGGCTCATCGTCACCCTCCACCTCCTGTACGGCGCTCCGATGGAGCCGAAGGAGCGCGCCTTCGAGGTGCTCGCGGGCCTGGCCGCTGGCGCGGGCATCAACGTGGGTCGCCGCCTGACGACCCGTGTCGCCGAAGAGATCGCGACGCGCCTCGTGGCCCGCTTCGTGGGCCGCGAAATCTCCCACCTCGTTCCCGTGCTCGGCGCGGCCGCCGGGGCCGCCCTGAACTATGGGGCCGTGCGCGCGGTCGGCCGGGCAGCGCTTCGGCGCGTCGAACGCCTTTACGGGCCACCCGAACTCCCTGGAAAGGGACCCATTCTCGACGCGGCGGGGCGGGTGTCCTGAGTGTCGCGTGGTAGAGTTGCGCGCTCACAAAGGCGTTGCGGCGTGAGCCGTACCCGAGCGTGCCCCGAGAACGTCACCCGGAGGAGATCGATGCGCGAGCTGTTCTACGAGGCGGTGCGGACGGCGGCAAACGCAGGCTGGAACGCTTTCCAGGCCGTGAACCGTCGCATCCCCGCCCGGTCCTTCCACCCTGCCTGGGCCCCGGAACCGCTCCCGAAGAGCCACGAACGCACGAAGCCTCCGCTCGGCTATCCGCGCCGCACGGACTCGCTCTGCCCGACCTGCACGCGGGAGGTCAGGGACGCCATCGTGGGCGGTACGCGCGAGCTGCGCGAGCTCGTGGACGGGCGCCCGGGCGAGATTCCCGCCGACATCGTCCTGCGCGGCAACGAGATCTGGATGGTCAAGACCTGTCCGAAGCACGGCACGTTCGAGGATCTCATGGCGAGCGACGCCCGCTTCTTCGGCCGGCTCGAGGAAAATTTCTTCGGGCGCGACGTGAAGATGGGCAAGGACGACCTTCACGACCACGGCTCCGCCTCGATCAGGTACGGCCGCGGGGCCGTCCTCACCGTCGACCTCACGAACCGCTGCAACATGATGTGCAACCCGTGCTTCATGGACGCGAACCAGGTCGGCTACGTCCACGAGCTCTCCTTCGAGGACATTCGGGAGATCCTCGACAACGCGGCCTCGATCAAGCCGCGGCGCCAGCTTTCCGTGCAGTTCTCGGGCGGCGAGCCCACGATCTCGGCCTTCTTCCTCGAGGCGACGCGGTACGCGAGGGAGATCGGATACTTCTCCGTCCAGTGCGCGACGAACGGCATCCGCTTCGCGCAGGAGCCGGAGTTCGCGAAGGCGGCGTACGACGCGGGGCTGAGGCTCGCGTACCTCCAGTTCGACGGAGTCGGAAACGAGCCGAACGCCCACCGCGGCGTCGGGAATCTCTACGACGTCAAGCTCAGGGCGCTCGACAACCTCCACGCGGCCGGGATCGACGTCACGCTCGTCACGACGATCGTGAACACCGTCAACAACGATCAGATCGGCAACATCCTGCGATTCGCGATCCGGAACATCGACAAGATCAACGCAGTCTCCTTCCAGCCCGTTTCCTTCACGGGGCGCGACGAGGAGATCGACGACGAGACGCGGAAGAGGCAGCGCTACACGCTCGCGCATCTCGCGCACGACGTGAAGGACCAGGCCGGCATCGGCGAGCCGATGCGCGACTGGTTTCCGCTTTCGGCCTCCGGCCCCTTCTCCGATCTCAAGGACCTCCTCGGCGGCCTCGAGGCGCAGTGGGGCTCGCTCAAGTGCGGCTGCCACCCGAACTGCGGCATCGGCACGATGATGCTCGTCCACCCCGAGTCCGGCGACGCCGTCCCGGTGACGCAGATTCTCGACGCAGACCGTCTTTTGCGCGACCTCACGGTCGTGACGGACTCCGCGCGCGGCCGTTTTCTCACGGTCGTCCAGACCGCGCTCGCTCTCGCGCGCAATATCCGGCCCGGCGGCGTCCCGAAAAACCTCGGCGTCTGGGAGACGCTCAAGGTCATGGACGGGCACACCGGCAAGGGCATGGGCATCGCGAAGCAGGCGCGCTATCCCTGGCGCGTCCTCCTCGTGGCCGGCATGTGGTTCCAGGACCTCTTCAACTACGACTTCCGGCGCACGGAGATGTGCATCATTCCCTACGGCACCCAGCTCGGCGAGATCTCCTTCTGCGCCTACAACACGGGCGCCGGCTGGCGGAAGATCGTCGAGGAGATGTTCCAGAGCGCGACGCTGGCGGAGTGGTACAAGGACAAGGGCCGCCATCCCGTGTACGCGCACGGTAAACGCGTTCCTCTCCCGTCCCATGCGCCGGCGCCGCGCCCCTCGGCGCTGCCCGTCTTCGAGCCGTCTCCGCAGCCCGTCGAGCGCCCGGCCGCCGCGCGCTCGGCGACGCCGCGGTTCGCGGCCCTGCCGTCGTTCAGCGGGGTGTCGGGGAAATAGCGCGCTGGGCGAGCGCCACGACGGCGTCCGCGGCCTCGTCGGGGTTCTCGAGCGGCACGAGATGCCCGGCTCGTGGCACGCTCACGAGCTTCACCCACGGGGCGCGGCCCGCGACGGCCGTCATGGCCTCGGCGTCGGACGGCGGCGCGATGGCATCCTCGTCTCCCACCACGACGAGAAGCGGCTTCTCCCAGCCGGAGAGCACCTCGAAGCCTTCGTCGCGCAGGGCAAGGCCCGCGAGATCGGCGATCGCGGTCGCGGGCGGTGTCGCGAGGATCATCGCGCGCGCGGTCTCTTCCGCGGGCGTTTTCCGGGAGCTTTTCGCGAGCAGATTCGGCAGCATCGCGGAGAGCGCCGCCTCGATTCCGTGCTTGCGAATGGCCTCGATGGCCTCCCTGCGTTTCGCGCGGCCCGCGTCGTCGTCCGCGGAAGCCTTCGTGTCGAAGAGCGCGAGGCCTTTCAGGCGGCCGCTGTAACGCGTCCCGTGTCTCTTCACGAACTCGAACGCCACATAGCCGCCCATGGAAAGACCCGCGAGCAGGAACGGCTCGCCCTCGGGCAGGGCGCGGGAGATCTCCTCGGCCATGTCGTCGGCGAGGAGCGACATCGCGTGCGTGGGGGCGGCGGGACGGCCCGAGGTTCCTCGGCCGCGGAAGTCCGGAGCGAAGACGGACGTGATCGGAGAGAGGGCGCCCGCCGCCGCACGCGCCGCAAGCGGGCCCCAGATGCGGTGGTCGAGCGGATAGCCGTGGAGGGCGACGAGATGCACGGTTCCCTCAATCGGGCCGGAACGTGACCGAGTTTCGGGGCCCTTCCCAGACGGTGACTTCCTCGAGGCGAACGCCTCCGGTTAGAACGCCGGTCCGGCGGATCTCGTCCGCGACCCACAGCGCGACGTTCTCGGCGCTTGCGTTCTTCCGGTCGAAGGGCGGGACGGTGTTCAGGTCGCGGTTGTGGAGGCGCGACGCGAGCTCCTTCACGAAGACCTCGGTCGGGACGAAATCGATGGAGAGGTCGTACGCCCCGAGGCGTTCGACGCCGAGCGCGACCTCGATCTTCCACGAGTGCCCGTGCGCGGGCTCGGGGCCGCCGACGTAGTCGGCGAGGTGGTGCGCGGCCTCGAACGTCGCGTGGCAGCGAACGGTGAAGGGCATCTCCGGCAGTCTAGCGCGCCTGGGACTGTCTTAAGATGGCGCGCTTGAAGAGCTTCGCGTTGGCGATGTGCCTCCTCGCCGCGAATGCGCTCGGCCAGCCGGAGAAGGCGGCGGCGAAGACGAGCGTGAAGGAGCTCGATCTCGGCTGGGTCGCGGTTCCCGCCGGGAAGTTCCGGATGGGCTGCTCGTCCGGCGACAGGGACTGCCGCGGCGACGAGAAGCCGGAGGGCGCCCGTTACGGTCCGCTCGACTCCGTGGCCTGGTATGCCGACAACTCGGAACGGGCCCGCTCCGTCGGGGCGAGGCAGCCGAACGGCTTTGGTCTCTTCGACATGCTCGGAAACGTCATGGAATGGTGCGGAGACTGGTACGGCGGCGATTACTACGAGCAGAAGGCGGACGCCGACCCGACGGGTCCACCCTCGGGCGCTTACCGTGTCCTCCGGGGCGGCTCGTGGTACGACGGTCAGAGGGAGGTCAGGGCCTCCGTCCGCGAGTATTACGCGCCGACCGTGAAGGGCACCGGCTACGGTTTTCGCTGTCTCAGGATGTCCGACTGACTGTGAATCGGCGGCCGGCCCGCCCGCTCGCCCTCAGCCCGCGAGGACGGTCTCGAGGCGCGTCACGCGCACGGCGTGCTGGCCCTCGGGCGGGACGCCGTATTCCCTCTCGAGAAACTTCTTCGGAGTCGTGGCGTCGGCGCCGGAGAGCGCGAGGCGCTCGGTGCGCATCTCGCCGTCGGGCAAGAGGAACGAATAGACGGCCTCCATCGCCGCACGGCCGAGGGACTTCGCGCCCTTCGGCAGCTCGACGCTCGACGTGATTCGGATTCCACGCGGCAGGCGGGCGTCCACGGCCGCGACGTGCGCGCCCGAGAGCGCGTCGAGGACGTCCACGTCGAAGAGCTCGTGCTTCGACTCGTGGCCGAGCGGCAGGGCGGGCCCCATCGACATCCTGAGATGGGGGTTGTATCCCTCGGTGTAGCGCACCGGCGCGCCGGAGGCACGGAGCGCGCGCTCGAGGACGTCCATCGTGTTGCGGTGCGAGAGGTACCGCGCGTCGCCCAGCTTCTCGAACGTGAAGCGGTACGTGCGCGCCGTCGCAGCCACCGGCGACGCGGTCCCGTCGCCGACACGCCGCCGCTCGCGGAGGGGGACGACGTCCGGCGTCGCTTTCATCCGGTACGCCGCGCCCTTGGCCTTTTCGGTATAGGCGGAGGGAAGGGAGGGAACGCCCGGTGTCAAGGGCGCGCTTTGCGCGCCGCTTCGCGGTCGAAGACCCTTGACTCCGGACGTTCGAGAAATATCCAGGTTCTGATCTTCCTCTTCCTCCGAAGCAAAACTGAATTCCCTCGGCAGCGGGTTGGCGAGCACGGTGTCTTCCCCGTCGCCCGGCACCCCGCACGCGTAGCAGTGCCCCCACTTGCAGTCGTCGGTGTGCATCTCCTTGAGGGCCTTCTTCCACTCGACGACGAGGAAGGGCTTGCGGATGGAGGCGTCGACGATGTCCCATGGAAGCGTTTCCCCGAGGTCTTTCTCGCGCAGGTGGCGGTTCTTCGGGATGCCCGCGGCCTCGAGCGCCTCGTTCCAGCGCTCCCACGAGAAGTGCTCGCTCCACGCGTCGAAGCGGCCACCGCGCTTCCAGACCTCGAGAATCGCGCGTCCCATGCGCCGGTCGCCGAGCGAGAGCATCGCCTCGATCTCGGCCTCCTTCGGCTCGTGCCACGTCATCTTCGCGCCCCTCACCGCCCGGAACTTCTCCTTCAGATGGGCGAGCTTGCGGTTCAGGCTCTCGACGCCGTCGAACGCGAACCACTGGAAGGGCGTGAAGCTCTTCGGCACGAACGACCCGACCGACACGTTCACCGCCGGGCGGCTGCCGTGCTTCCTGCCCTGCGCGAGGATGTCCTTCACGAGCGCCACGAGCTCGTCGAGGTCGGGCTCGGTTTCGGTCGGGAGGCCGATCATCGTGTAGATCTTGATCATGTCCCAGCCGCGCGAGAAGGCGACGTCGGCGGCCTTCACCATGTCGGCGTTCGTGAAGGTCTTGTTGATGACGCGGCGGAGCCGGTCCGAACCCGTCTCCGGGGCGAACGTGAAGCCCGACTTGCGCACTTCCGACACGGCGTCCGCGAGGCCGACGGAGAACGCCTCTGCCCGGAGCGACGGGAGTGAGATCGAGACCTTCGTCTTCGCGAGCTCGGGAGCGAGGCACGCGACGAGGGGCTCGATCTGCGAGTAGTCCGCGGAGGACAGCGAGAGAAGCCCGACTTCACTCCAGCCCGCCTCGTCGATGAACGCCACCGTAGCTTTCGCGACGTCGGCGGGATCCAGCTCGCGAACGGGCCGGTACCAGTAGCCAGCCTGGCAGAAGCGGCAGCCCTGCGTGCAGCCGCGCATGATCTCGAGGCCGAGCCGGTCCTGGATGATGTCGACCGACGGGACCATCGGCTTTTGGGGATAGACACCGGCCGACAGCTTCTCCACCCAGACGCGGCGCGCCTTCGCGGGCGCACGGGGGACGCCCGGGGTCATCGATACGACGCGGTCGCCGTCATAGAGGACGTCGTAGAGCGACGGGACGTAGATTCCCGGGCACGACGCAAAGGCGACGAGGCGATCGCGGCGCGCGAGCCCTGCCGTGGCCGCGACCTTGTCGAGGAAGACGGGAAGGGCTTCCTCCGCGTCGCCGATGAGGAAGAGGTCGAAGAAATCGGCGAGCGGCTCGGGGTTCGCGACGCACGGCCCGCCGCCGATGACGATCGGGTCCGCATCGCCGCGGTCCGAGGCGAGGACCGGGATGCCCGAAAGATCGAGCATGTTCGGGACGTTCGTGTAGTTGAGCTCGCTCTGGAGAGAGAAGCCGACGACGTGGAAGTCCGAGACGGCCGCGAACGACTCGACCGAGAAGAGCGGGACGTTCTCGCGTCTCAGGACGGCGTCGAAGTCGACCCACGGCGCGTACGTCCGCTCACAGGCCCAGTCCGGCCGCCGGTTCACGATCTCGTAGAGGATCTTCGTCCCCGTGTGGCTCATTCCGATCTCGTAGGCGTCGGGAAACGCGAGGCATACGGTCACCGACATCGCGCCGAGGTCCTTGCGTGTGACGTTCCTCTCCAGGCCGAGGTAGCGCCCGGGGCGCTCCACGGCGAGGAGAAACGGCTCGAAACCGGGACGGACGGAGGCATAGCGCACGGCGGATCTCACGAACCGTGGAGTTTAGCGTTTCGGTGAGACGCCGTCTCGGTTCCCGGCCGCGATCAGGGTCCCTTGACGACCTCTCCGCCTTTCATGACGAAGCGCGCGCGGCCGAGCTCCGAGACGTCCCGCAGGG